>NZ_FNGO01000025.1 GCF_900103135.1 Halarsenatibacter silvermanii
ATGAGGAAGGTCTGCAGCCTCCTGATATAGCCCGTAAGACCAATCATTCGCAGCAGGCTGTTGATAGATACATCAAAGACTATGAAAGAGTGAAATTTCTTGTCAGAAGAGGTATTGAACCCGCGCAAATACAGCATATGACTGGCAGAGGTAAATCAGTAATTGAGCAGTATATTGAGATTATAGAGCATTATCATCCCGATAATGGCAATGATTAAGAAGAAAGTTAATTCGATCTTCAGATTTTCATCAGGGGGTTAACCCCCTGATGAACCAGTCAACACCGTACAACCACGTCTAACCGCGGAACAGGGCGGACAAATGTCCTAAGTGTAATTATTTAAATTTTCCACATTCTTATCAATCACCCTATTATTCTTGTCCAAATTGACCTTCCTTGTTTGTTTAGAACTCTGAGCTATCTGCCTCAGGGTATTGTAAACATGGTTTCGGGCTTCATGTTTTTTGGTGCCACTACCTCCTACCATCACTGTTAGAAAGTCTAATTCTAGATCTTTTAACATATCATAAACTACTTCCAAAGCAACCCTTTTTTCACAGACCAAAAGTATTTTTTCATTTTCTTTTAAAGAATCCCCGATTAAATTTACTATAGTCTGAGATTTGCCTGTACCGGGAGGCCCCTGAACTACCAAGGCCTTAGATTTTCTTGATTGAAGAAGTACTTCTTCCTGCGTAACATCAGCTGGTAAAATTTTAAGACGTTCTTTTTCCTTATAGTCATCTACATTTTTCACTTCTTCAGTTACAACTTTACTGATGGTCTCATTTTTATAATTTCCCAGAATATGTTTGATCAGTTCTGGTAATTGTCCTTGATCATTATAATCTTTTATCCCAATCAGGTCATTAACTAGAGAATTTTTACCCTGAGGAAAATGCCCTAATATTGCATAGGGTTTTAAAATTAGCGAACTCTGATTATTAATTTTATCCGGAGTTTCATCTCTTGGAATTTCTGGAAACTCTTCAATTTCTTCATTCAAAACATTCCAGTTATCTATTAATTCATTGGGAAAATAGTTCTTTATTTCATGCCAGAATTGCTCAGGATTTTCGACTACTTCTTGAGCCTCCCATTCAGGAACTTCTTCTGGTTCGAACTCTATTCCTAACTCTTGCTGCAAAGTAATTAAAAGAGCCAAATTAACATTTATCTCAGCATTTTTGTCTATATTAAATACCCAGTTGTTTATCTTATTATCATTTTTTACTAACTCTAGCTCCACTGGAGTCAAAACTAAGGGGCCTCTATACCAATCCCCTAACCAACCTTCAAAAAATGGAAAACCCACGGCCAAAGGTGACAAACCTGTTTCTTCCCTTCTAGTATTACTATTTTTTCTTATTTTTTTCAATTTATAAGAAAATTTATTATCCCCATCTCTAATACTTCCATTAGTTAAATCATATTCATCTGGTTTACATTTATATAATGCATTAATTAATTTATTTGCCGAAAGACTTCCATTAACAAGATCAAAATCCTTATATCTCCTGATTCTTCTCATTAAAAGTGAATTATCTCTTCTATTGACCTTAGTTGCATTTTTTATTAAAAGATTTAATACTTCTTTATCTCCACTCATCTTTAACTCCTTTCAGCTAATTAATCTTTTTATTGATACATTATATATTTATAATGCACATAATCAACCAACCCATAATGATCACGGTGAGAATGAGATAGCAATACCCCCGCAAATTTCCGATCATTATCCGCTTTTGCTTCTGAAAACTCATAAAGATATTTTATATCGGGCAGTACACCTTCCTCAACTAAATCTGCTTCTGGAAGCTCTTTATATCTGAGGCTCCTGCATAATTTCCAGCCCTTGATCACCTGGCAAACCACTTTGCTTTATATGTTTCAGCCATTATTGTCATGATAGTGATCTTATACGATATCTATCAACTGATAACAAGAGAAACCATTAAAAATGCTTCACCCCAAAATTCTTATAAAATAGCAAACAAAACCAAAAACAAGAAGGGGTAAAATATACTATTATTTTATTTTCAACAGAGAATGCTGTTTCCCCTGCATGAAATTTTAGAATTGGAGGCTCGAAATAAGAATTACTGGCTTCGGATCTGACGCAAAACTTTTGAGCAATATGGTTCTGTAGTGAGCCGAGATTTTCGTGTGATAGTACCTTCTTTCAGGCGTTTCCTTTTCGAGAACCTCGGCTTTATCGATTAAATTTAATACCTTTTTGATCATAGACTTTTTTTGTACGCCCACGCCATCTCCAACAGCCTGAAATAGGCGTTAAGCCCTGGGCCATCAGGATCATCATCAGCCCCGCGGTTAAAGTCGAAACCGTGATAGAATAGAATCGTTACAATAAGAAATCAATGGCAGGAATTAGTATCATCATCTATAATTATGATAGTATAGTATCATTAATTTAAATCTAAAATCAAATTGATTTTTATCGATAAATTGACAGGCTCAATATAGAGCAGGGGGGTTAATCATTGACCGAAGCAGCCGGTGGTGTCAGAACATATAATCTGGACTTAAATAATGAAACTCAACACTTGCTGAATTCAATTTCTCAGGGTGCCGCGATACTGGGAGGAAAAGGTACTATAAAAGCCGTAAATACTTCCTGGCAGCAGCTAGCAGAAAAGTGTGAGGAAAGTCAATTCGGTCTGGAACTGGGGAATGATTTCCTCCAGTCCGTTGACCAGTTCAGTGAGAGCAGTTCAACAAATACCCGCCGGTTAAAGGAAAAGATCGAGGCGGTTCTGGCGGGCAGATCTCCCCAGTACTCTCTGAAATACTCATTGCTAACCTCGGAGAAAAAATGCTGGTACAGGATGAAGCTGAATAGATACCAAAATGGAGCACTTGTTCTGCAGGAAAATATCACCGAACAGATGCTGGAGAAACTGTGGTATCAACCCCTCTTCGATAAGAACGGTGAGGCGATAGCAGTTCTGGATGAGAACACAGAGATTATTAATATCAATGAACAATTTAAAGAGAAGTTCAAATATGATTTAGAAGAAGTTGCAGGTAAAAAGCTCGATAAAGTACTGGAACGGGGCAAAGCCGACAGTGCGGACAGGGATATGACAAGTAAAGTGCTGGATGAAGAAAAAACAATCCAGAAAGGAATCCGGTACGAAAGAGATGGCAGCCCACGGGAATATCGGATCAAAGAAGTTCCCGTAAAAATAGAAGAGGAAATAAAGGGTATCTATGTTATCTTTGAAGATATCACCATCAGAAAGGAAAAACAACGCCAGCTGCAGAAAAACAAAGAGAGACTGGAAATCACACTTAAATCAATAGGTGATGGCGTCATAGCAACAGATAAAGCCGGAAGGGTGGATCAGATGAATGATGTTGCCGAAGAGCTTACTGGCTGGTCCCTGGAAAAAGCAGAAGGCAGACCGCTGACAGAAATATTTAACATAGTCAACTCCCATACAGGTCAACCGGTGGAAAACCCGGTGAAAGAGGTCCTGAATTCAGGCATAAAAGTGGGGCTGGCCAACCATACAATGTTGATCTCCCGCGACGGCAGCGAATACCAGATCGCTGATTCTGCCGCTCCCATCCGGGATAAAGAGGGGGAATTGAGCGGATGTGTGCTGACATTTCGCGATGTGACTGAAGAATACCGGATGCGGGAAGAGCTGAAAAAACGCGAGCAAAAGTATCATGGCATGATCGATAACTGCTTTGAAATGATATATCTGCACGATCTCCAGGGCAATATACTCGAGGTCAACCAGGCAGTTCTGGAAAAAATGGGATATGCACGGAAAGAAATAGAAGGTATGACAGTCTTCGATCTCCACCCCTCCCGGAAGGGCACCTATGATGAAGAAAAGATCATAAAACAGTGGAAAAATTGGGATGTAGGCCAAAGATTCCTCATGGAAAGAGAGCATATCCGAGCAGATGGAACCAGAATGCCCGTTGAAATTTCCACTGGTAAAGTCAAATTTGCCGGCAAAGAACATTTGATCGCCTTTGTGCGGGATATCAGCCAGCGCCGGGAAAGGGAAAAAAAGCTGGAATATCTGAGCCGCTATGACAGACTGACCGACCTCTATAACAGAAATCACATGGAGGAAAAGCTGGAAAGCCTGGACGAGAATGAACTGCCGGCCAGCCTGCTGATAATAGATATCAATGGCCTGAAAATAATAAATGATACCTACGGTCATGAAAAAGGTGATGAGCTGCTGGTTAAAACCTCCCGCCTTCTGCACAGGATATCACGAGAAAAGGATACACTCGCACGCTGGGCCGGAGATGAATTCGTTATTTTGCAGCCGAATACAGAGCTTGAGAAAGCCCAGGAATTCAGGGATAAAATCGAGCATAAGGCCCGGGAAATAGAGTCAGATATTCCCTTCTCAGTGGCTATAGGCGTCAGCTGCAAAACCAAAGCCGACGAAAGTATATTTTCCAGCCTGCATGAAGCCGAGAACAGCATGGATTATTATAAGCTCACCTCTGAAAAGAGCTCCCGCAATAAACTGCTGAGCAACCTCCTCAGCACACTGGAAGTTAAAAGCGATGAGACCAAAGAACACGCGGTCAGGATGTCGGATTATGCCGTGCAGCTGGGAGAGCGGATCGGACTGAACCAGGATAAGATGAATAAACTGACACTGCTGGCCACACTGCACGATATCGGGAAGGTTACAATTTCGGAAGAGATACTGACCAAGCCGGGCGAGCTCAACGATGAAGAGTGGAAGATTATCAGGGATCATCCCCACAAGGGTTATTCCATCGCCTCCTCCACCGACGAGTTCTCGACTGTAGCTGAGGGTATATTGTGTCACCATGAACGCTGGGATGGCGAAGGATATCCCCAGGGCCTCTCCGGCAAGGAGATCCCACTTCTAGCCCGGATAATTTCTATAGTTGACGCCTTCGATGTTATGACAAATGGCAGACCATATAAGGAGCCTCTGAGCGAGGAAGAAGCCCTTGAGGAGATAGAAAACTGTGCCGGAACCCAGTTTGACCCGGTTCTGGCCGAAAAATTTGTGGACCTGAGGCGGGAAAGTTGAGGGTGTTCTTGCCCTGATTAAAAAGCAGCCCGATAAAGATAAAGGGGAGTATCAGTGCCGCTTGCCTCTGGAGATTTAAATTATTTTATTGATATACTGGAGAATAGCTGATAAGAGAACTACTTTAACCAGGAGATTTCACCAATTCAGGACATTAAAAAAATATTTTATTATAGTTCTCGCCGGCAAATTCACTCAAGGCATATCTCCCTGAATTCCTCCTGCAGGGCCGGATGGCGGGGATATTCCTCCAGAATACCCTGGATATAACTATCCCACTTTCCCCTCTCGTTCAGCTGCTGACAGTATATATTCTTGATTTTCAGGGCAATTTCCGCTCCCCGGCGGTAGCTCTTTCTCTTTTTGGCATCGATATGGTTCTGGACGTTATCCTTATAGATTTTTATCATCTCGCGGGGGAATTTTTCATCCAGTATTTCATCCTCCTCCGCAGGAGCAATATCTTTTTCCTTTACCAGATGCAGAACTTTCTCGTACTCTTCCCTTTCATCATATATATCAGCCAGCACTGTATAGCTATTTCTTTCTTTGAGATGCTCGATCATTCTGTTCTCTATTTCTTCTATATCTTCAGACCGGCAGTAATCCAGCACCTGGAAGAATTTCTCGCTGGTCGGGCTGTTTCTGAACTCCTGCAGATAAAATTTTAGTCCCCGCTCATAATCACCATTTTCAATATAATGATCTCTCAGATAGCTTATATTCTGACCGACGCCCCATCCCCCGGCTTCAATACCTTTTTGAGCTGTCTCCACTGCTTTTCCGATTTCACCTTTTTCATCATAAAATTTTACCAGATCATAATAATCATGGCCGGTGTTCAGATGCTGCTGACGGAGCTCCAGATATCTTTCCTCATCCTCCAGCTCTTCCCGGTAGATCTGTATTATCCTCTCCTGGTGATAGCTGTCGTCTGACTGCTGCAGCAGATCAATTACCCTGTGCCAGTCCACCTCAGTCTCTGCCGCGGTGAAGGCCAGCTCCAGAGCAGCATCTATGAGACTGCAGTTGCCGGCCAGATGCTGGTCAACAAAATCCTCGATAATCTCCTGCCGCTGGCGGGCCGGAAAGTCGTGTTCCTGCAGCAGATTCATCATTTCATGTACAGATTCATAGAATTCATCCGCCTCCAGCTCACTGCCGCCGCCATAATGATTGAACTCCTCGATGATGGCCAGAGCTTCCTGATGTAAAATCTCCAGCCTTTTCAACCTGCTGTCAGCGGAGTTAAAACCCTGCTCCTCCACATAATCTGACAGCTCTCGCTCTATACCCTGCCTTTTAAGGGACACATCTGTCAGAAAGTCGATAAAATCTTCGCGTTCCATCTCCTCTGTCAGCTTTTCCAGCCTTTCCCTGATACCGGCTTTCTTTTTATCCGCACGAGTTATTCCCTCACCGCTGTGCAACCAGGTCAGGCCCACCGCTATTATATGCTTGCATATCCCACCCCAATCATAGGGGCAGCTGCAGTAATGATAGTAGGGGTCTTCAATATTGAGCTCCACCTCATAAAAGGGATAGCTGTTACCGCTCACCTCAGCTATTAATTTATCTCCATCCAGCAAAACCTCCCGCACTCTATCACTTTGGTAATATCTCAGACCTTTATCCCAGGATTGAGGCCTGGATAACTCCTTTAAATCTTCCCTGTCAAAACCCATCATATCCGCCTCCTGCCTGTGTTTTAGACTCTATTTATCCTGCTTTTTTCAGGGGAATCATCGATTAAATTTAATGCTCTTTTTCTCGGCCGGTGTCATGAATCCTATAACGCCATAAATTACTATCAGGCATTATTTTCACCTCAAAAACTGCGCTTTTATAATAGTATCATGATAGTATCATGCTCTTTAAGATCATCAATTCCAATTTGATAGGCAGAATATATCTTAAATCAACTAAAATTTTCGTGCCAGCAACAAATAAAAAATTAAATTTTACATACTTATTGCATCCTTAAACACACCGCGCAAATTGTGCACAAATTCGTCCAGCGAATATCTTTCTCTTGAAATCTCTTCCCTATTTATATTCTTGACAGCAACCTCACCATCCTGCAACTGCACAGTTATATCTCCAGATTTAAAGCCTTTAACTCCCTCAAATATATGATCTGGAGACCCATATTTTTCTCTCATCACTATAATATCATCACGCACCCGCTTTAGTTCCAGCCAGATTCTCCAGCCCTGCCAACTTTTTATATGCAAATCAGGCAGCACTTCAGCTCGGCGGAAAAGGTCATAATTACAGTATATGTGGCTCCCCTGCAAACCATAGCCCAGAGGCTTTATCGACTCATCTAGCTCCTGTTTTTCCTTCAGTTTTAAGACATAATATGGCTTTCGTGAATTATTGTTTCCTAAGGGGATTTCCTTTCTTTCTCTGACCTCGATATCTGGTATACGCCAGTAATGTCTGATGCCACAATCCCCATCGAACTTGCGTCTACTCTGATAGACTGCTAGATACTCCAGATTATGTTCATGCAGTTTAATCTGCTGGCAGGGAATATGATAAAAAGTAGGCCTATCATCATCCAGAATAAAGTCCAGCTGTTCAGGTCCGCGCAGAGATCCCACCAGCATATTCTGCTCAAATTGCTGCTCGTCAATATATTGTCTCTTACCAGGAGGCAATATGTTTCTTTCAAAACCGCTGAAGAAACTCTCCTCAATTACATCCTGCAGAAACTCACTTACCAACTCTGTACTACCCGGCATAAAGGGAAATGCTCCCACATTAACATCGGCTATGCTCTCGTAGAACTTATGATTCTCCTTGAACTTCTCCTCCTCAGGACAGGGAAAGAGGACAAAAGCGCCGACCACTGGGCGCTTCCAGCCTCTTTTTGCCTGCTCTTCAGCTATGATAGCATCTCGATAGCGGTGCATCGTGTTAATGCTGTCATGAGGTGGACCCAGTGGCATCTCTTCCTGGTCATTCTCTCCGACCTCTCCAAATTCCCCGTTTTTTTCCAATCTATATTTGGCATCAAAAATAAACTTATAATCCACTTCACTCTGTTGCTTGCCATGGCGGGCCTTACCCTTTTTGCTCAATGACAATATGTTATCCGGCCGCTGACCGGTGGTGACATTCTTTCCTTGAGCAGTATTATACAACAGAGAAAATATCTCACCTGTCTTAGGATTCTCAAATTCCACCTCAGCTTTACCCTGTTTTTCCAGGCGAAAATTAATGCCATCAAACTCATAGGCCACCAGATCCTGACGTTTAAGGTCATATTCGTCGGCTAAAATTCTTTCCAGTTTCAAAAAGCACCAGTACTCATATAGGCGCGACAATTCTTTCATAGACATCTGATAAAGCTCACCTTTGATATCCAGGCCGCGCTTTAACATCAAATAATATTTATGGACCTCTCTGTAACCAGGAGCCATCTGCAGCACCAATGATAGTGACTGCATTCTTTTTAATTCGCCAACTTGACTGAGAAAAGTTTGCTCCAGCATATAGTCGAACTCCCGTTGAAACTCAGCGATCCGCTGGCTGACATAATCATCTTCGCCGTACAGCTGCCGGTGTTTTTCCTGAAAAATATTGAGCCTTTCGCGAATGCGCTCTATCATCCAGCGTACAAAGCGATTTTCAAATGTATCATAATTCAATTCCTTCTCAATATTTAGCAGCTTATCAGGCCGTCCTTTATCCTTATCATAATGGCGCGGGTTTTTGCGTAACCACTGCAAACTCTCTCGCCCTACATTTTTCACCCGGCCTGCTGGCAACACCCGGGTTCTTTTCTGCAGACGGTGATGGGGAGATTTTTTTAGCCTGTGAAAAGCTTTCTTAAACTTGTCCATTACATGGGAAAGTATGCTGAAAAATTCTGCTCTATCCGGCCGCTTCTCATCTTCTTCTTTTAGCTGCATAGGTTGAAAAGTGCGCTGCAGAAAGTCAAAGGCTAAATTATATATCTCATCATTGACTTCCCTCAACAGGCGGTAATAATCATCTTGATAGTCAAGTTTTGCGGGAAAAACTTCCAGTCGCAGGTTCAATAATGTATAGTCATCTTCCTTGATAGCCAGATTGGAATAGCCTACATCACTGGCAAAATTTAAACTGCCGGTCAAAACTCTCTCATCATCCGGCAGTGGTGTGATTTCATCGCGCAGATTGGGGTTTTCATGAAAAAACTCTACAGGCCTTTTGTCTTCTGCCACTTTAACAGTTAGCTCATAATTCTGCTGTTCAAAAAATATAGGACTCAAACTAATTTCCCGGCTGCCATCCTCGCCGAACTCAGACAGGTCAACTGAAACCAGTCCTTGCCTGGGCTGAAAATAGGCCGCCTTTTCCAGTTCACAGCCTTTATAGCAATCCAGCTTAAGACTGGCCCGGGCGCTATCACTTTTCTCCTCAGTGGCTTTCTGGTTATAATCACTGCCCAGCAGAGAATGATAGGGGCGCCCCTGTATATATAATTTAAAGCGATCAGTTTTTATAAAGAGCAGATCTTTTTTCTCATCAGCTGCCATGTTCATCACCTCAATCAAGCGACTGTCTTAGCACTTGAACAAAAGTTTACAGCCAATAGGAAGTAAAGCCATCCTGTTGCATGCGCTCATGCATCAGGGCCAGCTTTTCGGCTGAACGAGGATATTTCATCGTTTCATAGCCATCATCTGGGTCATCGTTTTTCCTTTGATTAATGATTTTTCGAGGATTATCCTGCATATCATTAAATTGTTCTACATCCGCTGCCAGCTTAAAGAGATCAATAATTACATTTTTGATAAGCTGGGAGCTGCCCTGTATACGCGGAAGTATCTTCTGCATAAGCTGGAAATCAAAAGCCTCTCTATCTCCATGCTCCAAGAGTGAATGGCGCTTGTTGTAGAGCATATAAAATGCTATTTCATCCCGCACCCTATACCCGACATGGAGACTGGCTTTCTCCAAAATATTGTTTGTTTCTGACAGGGGATCTACCACCTGAGCATGGATAAACTCTTCTTCCCCTCCAGGACAATCACTCATGCTGATAAAATCCGGTTTGAGAAAACCATTATCAACGCGTTCTAAAGGAGCAGGCCTATTTTCGCTATCTGTCAGATTGAGCTGAGATAACTCCACCTGAGAAAACTCGATGGTATTGGCCCTGTCCAGAACTTTTTTGCTGAAATGATGGGTGGTCTCATCCATATTAACTGTCCCAACTATGTAGAGATTATCGGGGATGCGTAAGCCAGCATATTCTGTTTTGTCTTCCGGCTTTTCAAAATCCTCCTCAGTAAAAAGAGGAGCACTCAAGATATGTCCATTATGATTATGGCGGGTTTCCATCTTGCTGAGAAACTCGCTAAAATAATATTCCACTCGGGCTAAATTCATCTCATCAAGACAGACAATATGTATATCATTGGGGTTGGATTGAGCATTCTGCAAAATATTTATCATAGGGCCAGGTACAAACTTGCCCTCAAGATTCTTATAGCCTAACAGATCGGAGCTATCGTTCCAGTCCGGTCGCACTGATATCAGCTCATAGCGTTTATTTTCGGAAGTGCAGCCCAGAGCATGGGCAAAGTGTTCAACCAGTTTAGTCTTGCCGGTGCCAGATATCCCGGCCAGAAGCACGAAGGGCTTAGTTTTGAGGGAGAGATAGAAATTTTCCAGCATACCGGAGGGATAGTAGAAACCATGGGCTGTGAGGTAGTTTTTTATATGGGCGATCTTTTCTTCGGTCGATAAAGTAGAGCCAGGGACAGTCTGCCTTTTTGAATTATCATAGTATACTTGATCCTTATAGGCTTGATAATAATCCAGAAGCAAGTATAAATCTTCTATAAGCTGCTCTTCGGTGATTTGTTTATTTAGTATATCATCAGCTTCATAGAGGATATATCCAATAGTTGAAGTTTCATATTGAGCCCCTGTGCCACTATCGGCCAATTTAACATTATCTGTGGTATTTAATTCTTCTAAATTTAATTTTTTACGCACTTCATTTTTAGTCGATTTTAATTCATCACTGTTTGCATTCGTTACTCCCTGGTTTAAAGTCAAATACACCCTTTCCATATCTTGAGAGAAAAGATAAACTACATAAACTCCCTCTTGCGTGGTAGTAGTTATTCCCTTGTCCATTATTGCCAACCAGGGAACTTTTGCCCAGTTTCCCATGCCAATGGAACCCTTGACTTTGAAATTATCTACAGATAAATCTCCTTTAATTGATATGTACTTTTTTATTGTTTCAGGCATGTTATTTCTAAAAGTTTCACCAAGTTCATGACCTGAATACATTTCATTCATGCGAGCTTGCGCGTAATTTTCTACTACTTTTTTAAAGCTATCATTCAAGGATTTCAAATCTAAATCACCTATTTGTTCAATATAATTTTCAATTTTATTTCCCTTTATTTTATCAGTCAGATTATCAAAATATTTTTCTATTTTATTCTCCACAAATTCGGATATTTCTTGATAATCATCGGCAGACAATTGCCTCCAAGCTCTAACATCTCTAATCTTAACCTGATCTTCTTCAACCAGCAAAACATCTACAAAATTAATTGGTTTTTTAACGATCTGGTCTTTCAATTCTGATAAATTCATGCTTTCAATTTCTTGTAATACTGAATTCTGAGCTTCAATAATTTTGTTTTGTTTTTTTCTTTTCAAATAAAAATCTCTAAAATATTTTGCTAAATCTTCTATATAAACTTTTCCATCATCATTCAACTCTAAAAATCCTTTAAATACTACAAACTTGTATGATTTATCATAGTATTTGAGGTCATCAAAAATATCTTCTTTTAAGCCCATCTATCCCTACTCCTTTCTCTATATGTAGTGTCAAAAGTATAATGTATCTTATAGTATTCATAAGTTTTGCCGCCAGTCTTTACTTTTCTTTGTACGCACAAACAATTTTTATCCACCCCCTTGGCACTTTTAATAACATCAACTTTCATAGTGCAGTGCAAGGGTTAATTTGAGGTGATATTATATTTTCTGGCACCATGTTTTAACGAGATTCTAAAAACCCGATCCCATGATGCCGGGAATCATCGGGGGTGGATACCCTAAAAACGGCTATCTGGTGTTAAAGTCAAGTTATGTTTTTTTCTCATTCACTCTCTTTTGATTTCTACCGTGATTAATTCTCCCAATCTGAAGAAAGCTCCCGGAACAGCATAGGACGGAAAATCGAGTACTAAATAGGTGTCTACAGCTTTTCTAGAAATATGCATCAGCTCTGAACTCACCTATCAACCTCAATCCTCCCTGTATTCATCAATCAAACTAAAAAGCTTATTTTTTTTGATCGGCTTGGTAAAATGCCCGTCAAATCCTAACTGCTTTGTTTTTTTAATATCTTCTGTCAAAGCATGAGCGGTTAAAGCAACCACGGGAGTGGGTTCCCGCTCTTCTTTTTTCTCCCAATCTTTTATAGCTTTTGTAGCCTGGTAACCATCCATCTCCGGCATCTGCAGATCCATAAGCACCAGATCGAATTCTCCTTCTTTAAATTTTTCCACGGCCTTAAGACCATTTTCGGCCATTTCAATCCGGCAGTTTTTGGATTTAAGATGAGCTTTGACCAGCAGTCGATTTTCTGCGGCATCATCCACCAGCAAAATCCGCAGCGGACCTTTTTCGCTGCTTATATCGTCTGCCTGAGCTTCTTCCCGGCTGTCAGTTTCAAAGCTCACTACCCCTTCAGCCTCACCCTCTGTCCCTTTTTGCTTCTGCTGTTTATAAATTTGTTCCTCAATAGCCTGAAGCAAACTTTTTCTGCGAATGGGTTTGGAAATAAATTCATCTACATAGTCCCTGCAGGTGATTTCTTCCATGCCCAGATTGGAGGAAAGCATAATTATTTTTATTGTAGACTGCTGTAATTCTTCTCTGATATAACAGGCCACTTCGTTCCCATCTTTCTTCGGCATTAATAGATCCAGCAAAACCAGCTGAAAATCTTCATTATTTTTCTCTTCATCTGCCAGCAGCGAAATAGCCTCTTCACCATTTTCAGCAGTTACTAATTCCACGTTTTTATCTTCCAGTAGCTCTTCAATTATTAACAAATTGGTGGAATTATCATCAACAGCCAGAATTCTAGTCCCTTCTAAATCAATCTCATCTTCAATCTCAAATCTATCGCCAACTTCACTTTCAGCCATAGGCAGTTCCAGGGTGAAATAAAATGTGCTGCCGGCCCCTTTTGTACTTTCCACCCAGATATCTCCATCCATAAATCTAACCAGTTTTTGAGAAATGGTCAACCCCAGACCGGTACCGCCGTATTCTCTGGTGCTGGAGGCATCAGCCTGAGTAAAACTTGCAAATATATTCTCCTTCTTTTCCTGTTCTATGCCTATACCTGTATCGCGAACAGAAAAAAGCAGCTGAACTTTTTCTTTGCCTCTAATCTGTTTTTTTTCTTCCAGCTCCACTTCCAGAGTTACCTCTCCCTCTGCAGTAAATTTCACTGCATTGCTTAGCAAATTAAGCAAAATTTGCCGCAGTCGGGTGGGGTCTCCCTTCAGTTCTCCTGGCACCTCGGGAGCAATCCGGGAGGCCAGATCTAATCCTTTTTCATAGGCTTTAAAAGAGACCATCTCTGTCGCATCATTAACCAGGGCCTCAAGAGAAAACTCCGTTTCCTCCAGCACTATCTGCTCGGCTTCAATCTTGGAAAGATCCAAAACATCATTTATCAGGGCCAGCAGGCTCTCCCCGGCATTCTGCAATATTGTCAGGTAGTTTTTCTGCTCGGAATTTATTTCGGTTTCCTCCAGAAGTTCGGACATGCCTATAATAGAATTCATGGGAGTTCGGATTTCATGGCTCATGGTGGCTAAAAATTCAGATTTGGCCCGGGAGGCCTGCAGGGCCTGATCGCGGGTCTGTTCCAGTTCAACATTTTTTCTTTCGATTTCTTTGGTATATCTATCCAGCTTTTGTTTGTTCTTTTTAGCTTCAGTAATATTCTGAAACATGGCCAGAATATACTGCTTATCATTAAATTCAACAGCCTTTGCATTCACCTTAACATTCAGAATCTCGCCTGTTTTAGTGCGGTGTTTGGTCTCAAAAACCTCCCGGGAACCATTTAACATTTTGTTCACTCTGGCCCGGGTCTCTTCCGGCTCTTCAATCACCTCATAATCATTTATCTCCACATCTTTAAATTCTTCCCGGGTATAACCAAGCATATCACAGACAGCCTGATTATAATCCAGAGACTTTTGAGTCTCAGAATCTATTACTACAATTCCATAGGGAGCCTCCTGGAAAAGAGTTTGATAGCGCTGTTCCAGTTCGCGCCGTCTGGTAATATCCCTTGCTATCCCCAGCACACATTGTTCCCCCTGAAATGTTACAGGAACTTTTTTGGTCTGAAACCAGCGCTCATTCCCCTGGCTATCGGTAATTTTTTCCTCTGTTATTGCTTTCTCTTCCCCTGACAGTACAATTTCATAATCGCTGGCAAAATCTTCAGCTTCTTCATCAGTTGGACTCAACTCATGGTCAGTTTTGCCGATTATTTTTTCTTCAGGCAGACCAAATAATTCTTCCAGCTCTTCATTTACCAGCTGATAGCGTCCCTGTTTATCTTTGATGAAAATACAATCGGGCATGTTATTTATTACCTTTTGAAAAGATTCTTTCTGTTCTTCTAGCCGCTGTTCGAATTTCTTCTGTTGGGTAATTTCATAATTAACCCCGATCATGTATTCGCTCTCATCATCTTCATCCGAAACTATCCGTCCAAAACCTCGTATATATTTAACATCTCCCTCCAGACCTATTACTCTAAAATCACTCTGAAAGTCCTCTTTTTCCGCTGCTGCCAGCTCCAATTTCCGCCGGGTTTCCTCTTTATCTTCCGGGTGCAGATTTTTAACCCAGGTCATATATTTATTCTCAACCTCATCTTTATCCAGACCGTAAAGTTCATACATCTCTTCACTCCAGTAGAGATCATCAGTCTCCAGATTGAGCTCCCAGACCCCTACCCCGGCGCTGGAGGTAGCTATTTCGAACCTATCCTTCATTTTTTCCAGATTTTTTTGCGCCTTTTTTCTTTCTGTGATATCCCGGCCCGAGCCCACAATTTGGGTTATTTTTCCCTCATGATAAACCGGGGTTAAAGTGGTGTGATAAACTTTTTTACCCGCAGGAAAATCCAGCTTTTCTTCATATTCAATTCTTTCTCCGGCCTCGATACATCTTCTATATTTGGCTTCAACTTCTGTTCCTATCTCCTCTCCTAAAACTTCCCGGGGAGTCTTGCCTCTAACCTCTTCTGTCTTTAGTCCCGTCTCCTGTTCGTGAGCTTCATTCAAGCGTTGAAATTTAATTTCATCAGCTTCCGTAATTTTCAGCAAAAAGAGGGCATCCTGAGTATTGTTAAATACAATCTCGTACTGTTCTTTTAATGACAGCCCATCATTCATAGACAATCTCTACCCCCTCCATATATTCCGCCAGCTCTTCAATTGATTTCTGCAGGGAGGAATGATCCTCTGCGGCCGCTGCCTCCTCTATGTCTCTTCCCAGCTCCGTCACTCTGTCAAATCCATAGCCGCCCCCGCTGCCTTTAATTTTATGACCCAATTTTTCTATCTCCTCGTAGTTTTTCTCGGCCAGCAGCTTCTGCAAATCCTCAATATTCTGCCTGCGGTTTTCCAAAAACATAGGTATCAATTCTTTTAAGTCTTCATCCACATGAACAATATTCTTTTCAACTTCCTCATTTTCTCCCATATTAACCTCTCCTCCGATTTAATTTTCAATCAGAATAAATTAAAGATCACAGCTCATAAAATCGACAACTTCCACCCTATCCCGCCCTTTCTCTTTGGCCCGGTATAAAGCTTTGTCGGCTGTTTTCACCAGCCTATCCGGCTCAGCATTCTCACAAATCTCGGCATAAGCAGCACCTATACTCACGGTAACATAGGGAGAGACGGGAGAATCTCTGTGTTCTAATTTCATATCTTTTATCCCTTTTCTAATTCTTTCCGCCACCTCTTTTATCCCCTCTTCATCTGTATCCGGCAAAATAGCAGCAAATTCCTCGCCCCCATAGCGGGCAGCAGTGTCGCCCGGCCTGTAGAGAAGCTCGGACATTTTTCCTGCCAGCTTCCTCAAACAATCATCTCCTTTTTGATGACCATAAGCATCATTATAATACTTAAAATGATCTATATCCATCATAAGCAATCCCAGCTGATTTTGCTTCCGCCGGGCTCTTTCCCATTCTTTTTCTAACATCTCATCAAACAAGCGCCGGTTGGCCAGCCCGGTCAATCCATCAAGAGAAGCCAATCTTTCCAGCTCTTTATTGGCCTTTTGCAGTTTGCGGGTAGTCTCTTCCAGCTCTTTTTCGCGGGCATTTCTCTTCTTGATTTCTTTTCTCACCCGCAAAGCCGAGCTCACTCTGGCCAAAAGCTCCACCCGGGAGATGGGCTTTTTTATATAATCCATGGCGCCGGCGGAAAAAGCCTCTTTAAGTGTATCTCCATCATCCCTGCCGGTCACCATGATTATAGGGATATCTTTAAAATGGGGCTCCATCTTCAGCTGCCTGCATATTTCCACCCCATTGCCGTCGGGTAAAACTATATCAAGAAGAATTAAGTCCAGCTCTCCTTCCTCCAAATCATAATCTTTTATGGCGGTAAATAATTCTTCACAGCCGCTGGCGAAATCAATATTTTCATAACCAGCCAGCTGCAGATATTTTTCCAGCAGTTTTCTTATTTCCCGGGCGTCATCAACTATCAAAATATTCACCAGCATTCTCCTTTCCCTCGTTATGTTCATCATAAAAATTCAAATTCAGTAAATTCAAATGTTAAGTTGCTTACAGTAAAACTGTAAAATCTTTTGTTATCCTGCCTTCAGAATGAAATAAATAACTAAAATTTCAGGGAGGTTCTTAAATTGAAAGAAAAAGGCAAAAATGCCAGCAGCTATTCTTCATCTGCAGCAAAAACTCAAACAAATAGAAAAGTTATATTATTTCTGCTGGGATTTATGGGTTTTTGGGTTATGGGGGATAATTATGCAGCAGCCCCTCTTTTAGTAAATATAGCGGCGGATTTTGGACTGGATATCGGTACAGCCGCTCTTACTGTTCCTGCATATATGATACCCTTTGGGCTCTTCACTTTTGTTTTCGGGCCCCTGGGTGACAGATATGGCAAAGAAAAAATTATAAATTTCGCCGCTTTTGGCACTGCGATTTTCAGCAGTCTGGGAGCTGTAGCCTTTAATATTCAATCTCTGGCTGCTATCAGAGCAATAAATGGAATTTTTGCCTCTGCTATTTTGCCAGTAACTATTTCTTTGATCGGAGATTTATTTTCTCAACCCAAAAGCAGGCTTAATGCTATCGGTACTGTCATGGGTGTATATTTTTTGGGAGCAGCCGCAGCCACGGCTATAGGAGGCGGCCTATCTTATCTGGGCAGCTGGCGCCTGGTATATTTGATTTACGGTCTGGCTGAGCTTATAATTGCACTGGCTATGATAAAATATTTTGCTTTTTCCGGAGGAGACTCCAGTGCCCCGGGAATTTTTCAGGCCTATTCAGGAGTTCTACAAAAAACTAACTTAATTAAAACCGTTAAAATCATATTTTTGGGTGGATTCGCAGTATTCGGCAGTTTCACTTATCTGGGAGATTTTTTGGCCGAACAAACCGGTTTTAATATTTTAATTGTAGGCTTTATACTGACTCTTTTTGGTCTGGCTGCTTACACAGGCGGCAGATTTGTAGGTAATCTGCGGCAAAAATTTGGCAGAAAAGTTTTGATAGCAGCGGGTATTATAGGCTTTATAGTCTGGAGCCCCATGGGCTTCTGGCCCGGTTTAGCCTATGTTTTTGTAGCCCTGCCAGTTTTTGGTACTGTCTTTGTTATACTGCAATCTTCCATAGTGGGTTCCGCCCAGCAGCAGCTTCCAGAACAAAGAGGCCTGGTTATGTCACTGGCTTCTTTTAATATGTTTCTCGGTGGAGGAAGCGGGGTTTTTGTAAATCGTATTCTGCTGAACACCTGGGGCTATCATATTGTGTTTCTGGTCTCTGGCTTAACCTTTATGACTGCAGGTTATTTAGCCTATAAACTTAATATATATTCCCTTGCCTCCCATGATTGATTCTTTGCTTCAGATACTTATCTTCAATAGGGTATGCCGTTTCCCCTGCAAAGAATTCCGAAATTAAAAGCACGCAATAAATTTTTCTGTCAGTAATTCTTATAACATCCTAAAAATGCTGCTCAAGCCGCCGGAATACACCGGACCAGGACAGGGATTTCACCGCCCGGCGGTATTTCTCATCCTCCAGAAACCAAAGATCATCGACCTGCTCCAGCTGACGGCTGAGTTTACCCACATAGACAATTTCACTTCTTTTGCGCCTGTGCCTTTTCTCAAGATCTTCCTCAGTCGGAAAAAAGAAGCTGGAGAGATTATAACCCAGCCCGGTGACCACAATTTTCCCGGGATCATAATCCAGTCTTTCAGCAATCTGGCGCTGCTGATGACGGTTGAGAGCAAATATCCTGTCCAGATTAGCTGCTCCCTCTTTGACTTCCCCGGCAAAACGAGGATTTTTCTGGACCTGCCTGAGACCTGTACCGTGGGAGATGCCGATAACCCGATAATTATCGAATCTGCGGGCCGCCGCAGCCGTCACCAGCCAGAGGTGATGACAGAGAATTACGGGATCGGTCAGCTCAGAAGCCGCCTTTTCGATTCTATTCAGATAGAGATCGAGTATCCGGCTTTTTTCTTCGGCTTTCAAAGAAGCATAAGTGCGGGAGCGATAGGGCATATTATCACTCATGCCGAAGATGGGAAAAGGCAGCTGATCGCTCATGAATTCAACAGGCAGAAAATCATCACGAAAATCCTCACAGTCACTCCTGCCACTTCCCTGCTGTGCTGCAGCTATCACTTTTTGATCGTAGCCTCTTTTTTCGGCTTCTTTATAGCAGGCCTGCAGATACATGCCGCTGCCGGTGCAGGCCGGCCTCTGGCCCAGCACATGAATCAATTCATCGCTCATCCAATCCCTCCTCCACTCATTTCTTTGCCGGGGCTGGTCAGAGTGCAGGGTAAATTCACGGCGCATTTGCCGCATGATTTTAACTCATCAGAATTAAAATAATCAGCATTGTTTTTGAGAACCTGATAACAGGCCTCTTTGTTTAATCCCTCGGCGGTGAGAGCCGAAAACTCGCAGTTTTCCACACATTCCCGACATTCTTTACCGGCTCTATCCAGACAAAATTCGGATTCCGGTCTGCTGTCAACCTTCATTTTCAAATCCGTAACCAGACTGCCGATTCTGCCCGCACAGCCGGATTCAGTTATCAGCATATGATGTCTGCCAAAAGTCCCCAGTCCCGCTATAAAAGCAGCGTGTTTATGAGACCAGCTGCTGACCAGTTCAGCTCGATAAAAATTTCCGGTAGCGGCTGCAAAGTTGGCCCGGCCACCCCTGGCTTCAATCTCCTGCTTGAGCTTTTCGTTTAGATGCCCGATAAGTGAATTTGTCTCACTGCAGGCCTGAGCCCAGGCCCGGGAAGGAAGATCTCCCCCGATATTAGAAGCAGGAATTTCAGCGGCAAAGGGAAGGAAATAACAGATAACAGTTTCCGCCCCGGCAAGTAAATCCCTGGGCAGCATGTGATCCTCAATCACCACTTCTTTCAGCCGGGGAAAATAATCATCCTGAGCCGAAGCAGCAGCCATAAGCGGCTGCCGCCACTGAGTTGACACCTCCGATCTCCGGGCGTAATTTTCCGTCTCTTCTTCGATCACAGTAAATAATTTTCCTTTTAAACTATTCTGCGAATTGCTCATAATAAAGCTCCTTTCATTCAGGCTGCAGCTGCCTTAATCCTTATAAATACACTGATAGGCTTATGGAATAGACAATTTTTCCTGATGACCCTGTTGTTTTTCACGGATTTAATAGAAACAATCGGCCATAAATAGGACCGAGCTGCAGGGAAGCAGTGAGCCGAGCTTGCCGCAGGACGCGGTCATAGCGAGGGCAGTCCTATTTATGGCCTGAAATAAATGCTGGTTCTGGAAAAACAACCCGGGATGAAGGAAAAATTGTCTATTCCTTTTCTACCAATTCATCAAAAAGCTCCATATTCGCCTCCAGCATGGACCCGGACATAAGATCCCTCAAAGCCTGACGGTAATGATCCGGCTGGAGTCCGGAGATTTTCTCCTTTCGGGCCATATTCCCCATAAGCACAACATTCTGCCTACGAGAATCCTCCAGGTCATCTTTGTAGACCCGGGTCAGTTCAGCCTCATACCTCTCCGCATATTCCTCTAATTTTTCTCCGGTGGTATCTTCCTCTTCTCCCAGGCGGGTGGAAAGGGTCTGCCAGGAAACATCGTAATAGATCAGCTCTCCCCCGGGCTTTAAATGAGTGGCCAGACCACGAAGGGCTTCATTTCTTTCCATGGCTATAACCTTATCCGCCTGACCTTTCTGAATAAGCGGTGAATGTATGCCCTGACCCAAACGCAGATTGGAAACCACCATACCTCCGCGCTGGGCCAGTCCGTGGGTATCCACGCCCCTGACTTCATAGCCGGCATAATCTGCAGTCCGAATCATGGTTTCGCTGAGTAAATTGATTCCCTGACCGCCAACTCCTATCAGAAAAAGATCCAATTTTTCGGCCAGCTCGTTCTGATGATCCAGCCTCTTATTCATCACCGTCACCTCCTGTTTCCTCCCGCACAAACTCAATGGCGCGGGTGGGGCAGGTCTGCAGACAGGAACCGTCTCCAATGCACAGATCTTCGTGGGCCCAGATGGTGCCATCTTCCTCTTTTTGAAAGGTGGGACAGGCAAAATCCTGGACACATTCATAAATCTGCGCACATTTTTCCTGGTCGATTCTGACATTTCGATCCCTGTAATCCCCTTTGCGGCGTTGTTCCCTGGTAAACTTGAGCATACAGGGATGGCTGGCAATAACCACATTAAATCCTTCTTCATCCACCTTCTCTTCGATCAATTCCTGCAGTCCCTGTTGATTGTAGGTGTCAATTTTACTGATATCATCAACCCCCATTCCTGCCAGCAGTTCTTTGATGGGAATGGCCTCAGTCGGCTCGTTGAAGTTGCCGCCGCTGGATGGATTATTTTGGTGACCGGTCATGGCTGTAGTATTGTTTTCCATGACCACCAGAGTCAGATCATGATCGTTGAAGACAGCATTGACTATCCCAGGCATACCGGCATGATAGAGGGTGGAATCGCCGATAAAGGCCACAACTCTGCGTTCATCATTATAAAGAGACATACCGGAACCGGTCCCCGGGGAATGTCCCATGCAGAGCAGCACCTCGCCCATATTATAGGGCGGCAGAAAACCCAGGGTATGACAGCCGATATCGGCCACAGTTATATCTTTTTCCCGCAGAGCTTTTTTGATGGGATGGAAAGCGGAACGATGGCCGCAGCCCGGGCACATCTGAGGCGGCCTGGGTTCTAAAGGTGATTCCCGTTCTTTTTGAACTTCCACCAGCCGATCGGGAATCAAATCCGGCCAGGTTCTGTGCAGCACTTTGGCCACCTTATCCGGAGTGTATTCACCCATCCAGTCTTCGATTCCCTGTTTGCCTATTATTTCTGTAGAGATCCCTTCATCAAAGGCTAAGGATTTGATCTCCTCTTCCAGGACGGCATCGAGTTCTTCCAAAATTTTGACTTCTTTATGCTCCTGTAAAAACTCGATAATATCCTTATGATTTAAAGGTTGAACTGCTCCCAGCTTGAGAATGTCGGGCCGTTTACCCTCAACCTGTTCTAAAATATCCAGCAGTGACTGATGTGGAACCCCACCTGTGATGATACCACGCCTGTCATTGTTGTTGTCTTCAACTTTATTTAAATTCCTTTCTCTCACCATATTTCTGATTTTTTCACGTTTCTGAAGGGCCCGACGCTTCATGGGAAATACTTTATCGGTTATGGGAACATAGGGGCCATTTTCCGGGGCAAACTGCGGTCTATCATCAAATTCCACCGGATTCCAGCTGCCAAAAGCAACTTTTTCCTTGGCATGACAGACATGGGTGGTTAGTCTCAGAATTATGGGCATCTTCTCCTGCCGGGAAATCTCGGCTGCTTCCTGGTACATTTCGTAAACTTCCTGAGGCGTGGAAGGTTCCAGCACCGGGGTATAGGAAAGTTTGGAGTAATGTAAATTATCCTGTTCATTCTGAGAAGAATTAGCGCCAGGGTCATCCCCCAGCACAATTACCATACCGCCGATGAGCTCCATCAGGCCCAGCTGGACAAAAGAATCCGCCGCCACGTTGAGACCGACACTTTTGAAAAAAACAGTCGAGAGGCTGCCGTTGACGGAGGCTCCAAAAGCGACTTCGGCAGCCACTTTTTCATTGGTGGAAAATTCAAAATAAAAAGGGCGGTCTTCCCGGGGCATAGAGCGGATGTCTTCGGCAATTTCCGGGGTGGGAGAGCCGGGGTAAGAAGTGACAACTCTGGTTCCCGCCTCTACCATGGCCCGGACCAAAGCGGTATTTCCAATTACTATCTCTTCATTTTCCTCGCGCGCCAGCAGAACATCTTTCATCTTTTTCATGACATCACCACCTGAATATTTTCTAACACATAATAATTCTTCTTAATAAGTAGTTCTGGATAGATTATCTTTTTCCTGTATAAGAAAATATTTGCAGGCTGGTGAAAAATGTCAGATGAGCAGCGGAAGCAAGTTTTTTAGCTGCCTTAAGATTTTCTTCATATGGTGGCTTTTCTTTAAGCAAAATCACGCTGGATCAAAAGTGAGGTTAAATCATCCTGCAGGGACTTATCTCCTTTGAATTCAAAATCTTTGAATTGATTTGTTGGAGCATTATGTAAAATGCTTTTTGGCAAAATTTTTGTTAAGAGGATATAATGTTATCGAATCATGAGCAATTAATACTTTTAAATTAAAAAAGAGGTAATAAATATGAATTTTCGTATCCATCCTTTCTGGTGGCCGCTTTTAGTTGTGTTATCTCCATTGATAATTCCCTATCTGTTATTAAAATATAGATATTTTCAGAAAAATAAAAAGAAAGCAATGGAGACCAATCGAGCTAAAATTTCACGGGCAGAACCTTTACAGCTGCAAACAGCAGAGCAGGTTGAAATTACTGTGATTACTGAAGGAAAGTCCAAACCGGGCTACAAAAGTGAACCGGGAATTTCCTATCTATTGGAGACGGAAAATAATAAAATAATCTATGATTTGAGTATGAGGTCGGGGAGTGAAATCTTCGATCATAATTTTGCGAAATTAAGTCTAAATTCCAGCCGCCCGGATGCCGTTGTTATTTCTCATCTCCATCCTGATCATATGGGAGGAATCAGGGCAGCCAGAAAGAATGAGGTCAAAATTCCTGAATCTCATTTTTTTCTTACATCTGATGATGAGAGCCTGCCTGTATATCTGCCCGCAGATGCTGAAGTAAGCCCGGGTAAAGCTATAACTGTAAATTCACCTCAATTAATAACAGAAAGCCTGGCCACCACCGGCCCTCTTACGGGTAATTTGTTTTTTTCTGGGCCGACCAGGGAACAGGCCCTTATAATCAAGTTAAAAAATAAGGGGAAGATTATCATAACAGGGTGCGGCCATCAGGGACTGAAACCGTTGATTAAATTATCAGAAAAAATTGTCCCCGGAGATATCTATGCACTGGCTGGAGGCCTGCATCTGCCGGTAAAAAGCAGCAGAATGAAGAAAGCGGGAATTGATCTGCAGAGGATAATTGGAACGGGGAAGTCTCCCTGGCAGAAACCAGGGAGAGATGAATTAAATAATACCATTAAATTAATTAATGAAGTCAATCCAGAGCGAGTATTGCTTTCACCCCATGACAGCAGCGATTTTGCTCTTAGAGCTTTACAAAAACAGCTTTCAGCAAAAACAGACATCCTGAAAAGTGGTGATTCTTTTACAATCTAAAATTAATGACCGCATCCATGGCCGCCGCGTTCATGATGCTGGTCATGATCACAAATATTTCCCGCTTCATCCAGATTATCATTCAAAAATGCCTGTACGCAGGATTCGATTTCACCTTCTGCGCCTGTAACAACTTCAATATCGTTGTCGTGAAATATATTAATCGCTCTTCTCCCCATACCACCTGCAATTATACAGTCCACACCTTTGTCGTCAAGAAAGCGGGGCAAAAAACCTGGTTTATGGCCTGGATTATCAATTACCTGGGTTTTATTTATCTCCCCATTTTCTGTCTGCATAAGAGTGTATTCCGGACAGCGTCCAAAATGTGCTGCTACCTTTCCCTCTTCAGTCGGAACTGCGATTTTTTTCATTATAATCACCTCTTATTATGATTTGTGAGCTTTAAGGCAATATGATACTGAAATTTTTCAAACCCGCGGTCAGCTCCCCGGCCAAAAATTGTGTTCTCGTCGGCTCAAGAAGTAAATAACCTTATTTTAAAGACTCCACTGAGGAAGAATCCTGCCGAAAAATTTCATCTATTAGTTTCCAGATCTCAAATAAGCTCTCTGCTGCACTGCTATCCCTGGCATAATCAACGACCAATTCGCCTTCCTGCATGGCTTCTACTACTGATTCATCAAAAGGAACTTTTCCCCACAGCGGAATATTATTTTCTTTACAATAATCAGCAATATAATGAGTTAATTCTATATTTATATCATATTTATTTATCACCATATAAGCGGGAATCGAAAAGTGCTCAACCACTTCAACTATTCTTTTCAGGTCAGATATTCCCGTCTCAGTAGGTTCAGCAACGATAAGAGCTCCATCCGCTCCTCCCAGAGAAGCGATAACCGGACAGCCCACCCCGGGTGAGCCATCGATGATAAGCAGCTCATATTCATCTCTTTCTGCCCAGCTTTCTGCCTCATTTTTTACCCTGCTCACCAGTTTTCCGGAATTTTCAGCTCCTATTTTCAATCTGGCATGGACCATCGGTCCCGAGCGAGAATTAGAATAATAAATTTCACCCGTTTTCCTTTGCTGAAGTTTAATTGCATTTTCAGGACATATGGCCACACATAAACCGCAGCCCTCACATTTGTATTCCTTAATTTCATTTTCAGCATCGATAGCATTGAAGCTGCATATTTCCCGGCAATTTCCACAATCAGAACACAATTTATTATTTTTCACGGCCAGTTTGGCCCCATGATAGGACTCACTTTCGATTATCTCGGGTGCCATTAATAAATGAAGATTGGGAGCATCAACATCACAGTCTGCCAGAACTGCATTATCTGCTAAAAAGGCCAGATTGGCGGCGAAGGTAGTTTTACCTGTTCCTCCCTTACCACTTATAACAGTTAATTTTTTCATGCTGTCATCTCCTCAATATCAAACACAACCTGCCGGAATTTTTCCTGCCAGTCTTTCATTCTTTCTACAAAAGGTATTCCACGAGAATAAAGCTCGGCAATTTCCCGGGAAAAAGGGATCTTCAGCAGTATATCTATATCTTTTTCAGAGCAGAAATCTTCTATTTTTTTATCTGCCTCAGGCTGAGAGCGATTTATAATCACGGCATACTGTTTCCCCAGCTTTTCAACCAGGTCGACAGCTATTTCGAGGTCGTGAAGCCCAAAAGGCGTGGGCTCCGTGACCAGAACAACAAAGTCACTATCGCTGGCGCTTTCTATAGTCGGACATGTAGCTCCTGGAGGAGCATCAATAATCACCGTCTTATCTTTATTTATTTTTTTCTTCAATTCCTGGATTAGAGGCACCGCGGAAGCTTCTCCGATAGTCAATTCTCCCTGCCAGAAATCAATAATGGCCGGATTGTCTTTACTTTTACTCCCTGTTATTTTGCCTACTTCCCTCTTTTTATCTTTGATAGCATTTTCCGGACATATTATTCTGCAGCCACCACAGCTGCCGCATACTTCCGGATACACAATTATCTTTTCTCCCAGCATCATAAGAGCGTTATATTCACAGAAATCTATGCAATCCCTGCAGTTATTGCATTTATCCTGTTTTATCTCCGGTATATTACGATATATCGTCTCCGGCTTTCGAGAAATATCCGGTTTTAAAAAAAGGCCTGCATCGGGTTCTTCAACATCGGCATCCAAAAACTGAACATTTTCCAGGGCCAGAGCCAGGTTGGTAGCTGCAGTGGTCTTGCCCGTCCCCCCTTTACCGCTCATCACAGTAATTTTCATGAAATCACCCTATCTCCGTCCCGGATGTCGACTATTTGTGGGTTCTTCCGGCTGTTCAAGCTTTCCATCTGCAAAATCAGAAAGAGCTTCTTTCACAGTGGAGTCTTCGGTGAGATAAATTTCAATCTCTGCTTTCTGCAGTCCATCAAAAGCTTTGGGACCAACTCTACCGGTTATAAGAGCATCAACATCTCTATCAGCCAATGTCTGTACAGCCTGAACTCCCGCACCATGTCTGGTATCCCCTGCGGAATTTTTAATGAATTCTCCTTTTTCCTCATCGTCATCATAAATCATAAAATATGAACTTCTGCCGAATCTGCGATCTACTTTTACATCAGATGAACTTTTGCTTTCAGCTGTGATCGCAATTTTCATTGTTATTCACCTCTGTTGTGATATTTCAAAACCCCTGCCCCCCCAGAGCTTCCAGGAAAATAGGTGAACCTTTTAAAACCAGTCTGCTCCGCCTTCACAGGCGAAGCAGACAAAACTTGATTCATTTGACCAAAAATTTAATCAGTTTCCTCTCGGAGCTGTTCGATCCTATCTCTGACAGCGTCCAGCTGATCTTCCAGATCCTCAGCAGTCCTTTTTAAATTTTTTAGTTCTGTCTTTTTGGCCTCTTCTTCAGTCAGCTGAGTACTAACAAAAGGTGACTTTCTAACCCGTCCAGCCGGCGGACCAGCGGGTCCTGCAGTTCCTCTTCCTGCAGTTCCTCTTCTTCTACCACCCCGACCACCTCTAAATCCTCTGGCCAATCCCAATCCCTGGCCAGCACCAGAATTAACATAACCGGGTACATTAAAACCTGCACAATAGCCTGCACCTCGTCCGGTCATTTCGCCTAAACCATCAGGTCCTGTACCATCTCCGCGTGGCATAATAACCCCTCCTTTTTGAGCATTTATTCATTTCAACTTTATTCTAACATAGTTATAATCATATGTCAAAAAACAAAAAAGGACCATGAGCTCCCTCATGATCCCTGGCTTAACAGCAGTATAAATATATCAGAAATTTCCGCCCTCACATTTAAGCGATCGATAGTGTTTTGTGCACTGTTTCTGACTAATCAAACAGATAAGGATATTGATTTTATATCAGGCGGTAAGAATATTCGGGTATTATACAGGAAATTCAGGGGAGGCATTTTGGAGGGAGAAATTAAAAAACTGGAGGATTTTATCCCCCGGATTAAATTTCATTAAGATCTTCCTTCAGTTGTTGGAGATCACCTGAACTATTTCTCGTTCGGAAGTGAAAAGATTGATGAATTTACCCGCTGTTTCCACAATTTTTTGCTCGGGCTTGTTGGGAGGGTCATAGATTACTCTGCCTACTTTACCGTTATCAAGTTTTACCCTGGCTTCACTGTGAAATCCGACCATGTTTTCTCTAAATATATCGCAAAGCTCTTCATCGAAACTATTTGCCTGTTCCTGGCTTAAGTGTTTAATAACTTTAAAAGAAGGTTTTTCATCATTATATACTGTTTTGGAAACAGCTGCATCATAAACATCAATGATGGCTAAAATTCTGCCATAAAGAGGGATATTATGACCCTGTAATTTGAGAGGATAACCGCTGCCATCACAGCATTGATGGTGGGTTAAAATTCCCTGAACAGCTTTTTCTTTTAGGACTGGACACTCCTTAGCTATTTTGTAACCTTCATGAGCATGTTTTTTTACTTCAGCAAATTCTCCCGGTGTCAGAGCATCCTCCTTATTTAAAATATCATAGGGAACCTCAATTTTTCCGATATCATGCAGTAATCCCGCCATGATAAGCTGTTTTTTGTCCCCATCTTTCATCCCCAGCCAGTCGGCAAACATACTGGCCAAAATACTCACATCTAAAGAATGATGATACAGATAGTTATCTGGGTCCTGGATTGTACTAAATAAATTAACTAATTCCTGTTGGGCGCCTTCTTTTTCCTGCAAATCTTTAACTTTGTAAAACATTTTTACGAGCTGATCTGTGTCTATTTTTCTTTGTTGTCTGGTTTTGGAAAATAAATTTCGTGATTCATCGGAAGCTTCCTGATATTTTTCCTTGATTTCTTCTATTTTTTTAATATTATCGCTGCGTTTTTCCTTGCTTTCTTTTTCCACCGTTACCGACTTAATTCCATGTCTGTCCAGTAATTCAATAAATTTTTCATTCAAAATTGTTCCTGCTGGAACCAATATACCTCCATACTCATTTTTGACATTATCGGCCAGCTTCATGCCAGGCTTCAGTTTAAGTGTTGGAACTGTTTTTTGGCGAAGGTTAATTGCATTTTCTCTATTCTCTCTCATAACGGTAATCACCTTTAATTTGTGTGATCTTTTTATTGTGCGAATTATTGCTCTTTATGGCACTATAGTAGCAAATTTATATAACAAAATCAAGCAAATATGATTTAAATAAAAAAGCTGGCAGCCCGCCAGGACTACCAGCCAATGTAAAAATATAATTAAATTTAATCACTAAAAGCTTAATCTGTATCTGTCAGGATTACTGGGTGATCAATTCAAGTGGTACTGGGACGAATTCATCAACTTCTTCACCATCTAGCAATTGAACTGCCATTTCAACAGTCAGTCTTCCCATTTCTTCTGGCTGCTGAGCAATTGTAGCCTCCAAAGTGCCATCTTCAATTGCTGTTAAAGCATCATCAATTGCGTCAAAACCAACAACCATAATCTCATCAGTTAAACCGGCAGCATCAATAGCCTCAATTGCACCTAAGGCCATTTCATCATTATGAGCAAAAACAGCGTCGATATCTTCGTGGGCTTCTAATAAATCCTCCATTACACTCATACCTTCAGATCTACTAAAATCAGCAGGCTGACTGTCAATTATTTCTATGCCTTCAATTTCATCCATAACTTCATTGAATCCTTCGCCTCTTTCTCTTGCTGCAGAGGTGCCAGGAACACCCTCAAGTTCAATTAATCTACCTTCATTTTCTAACTGATCAGCTATATATTCTGCTGCCATCATGCCACCTTCAACATTATCGGAAGCAATGTGAGCTGTCACATCTGTTTCAGCACCCCTGTCAACAGTTATAACTGGAATATTCATCATATCAGCTTCTTCAATAGCAGGCACTATTGCATCTCCATCTACCGGGTTTATAGCAACTAAGTCCATTCCCTGAATAACTAAGTCCTCAACACTATTCATCTGAGTTGCAGCATCATCACCAGCATCAACAACAGTCAAATTAACTCCTAATTCTTCTGCAGTCTCTTCAGCTCCATCAGCTAAATCAACAAAGAATGGGTTTTCAAGAGTTGAAATTGCAAGACCAACATCATAAGCCTCAGCAGTACCAGCAAAGCCTGCCACCATCATGAATGCCATTATGACAATCAGAGAAACTACCTTTTTCATTTAATATTACCCCCTTTAAAATTATAGAGCTATCTATATTATCTTAGTCCCGGTGCTGAATACTATCCAGCAAGACCGCGACCAAAATAACCAATCCCTTTGCCACTTCTTGATAAAAAGAAGCGACACCTAACAGATTAAGACTATTATTCAAAACTCCAATTATTAAAGCGCCTATCAAAGTTCCACCTACAGTACCTTTACCTCCCACCAGGCTGGTACCACCTAAAACTACCATTGCGATAACATCAAGCTCATAGGCAACACCTGCTGTCGGTTGAGCTGAATTAAGCCTGGAGATCAATATAACTCCACTTACTGCAGATAAAAAGCCACTGATCGCATAAACTAAAATTTTAACCCTATCGGTATTAATGCCAGCCAGTCTGGCGGCTTTTTTATTGCCACCAACAGCATAGATATACCTGCCAAAAGTGGTTTTATTTAAGACCAAATAGCCAATAATAAGTATAACTGTAAATATAATTACCGGAATCGGAACCCTGCCAACCCTGCCTCCACCAATTCTTCTAAAAGCAAGGTCAAATCCGGAAATAGGCCTGCCACCAGTATAGACCAGTGTTAAACCCCTGGCAATACTCATCATCGCCAGAGTCACTATAAAATCAGGAAGTTTGGCCTTGGAAATCATCAGACCATTGAAAAGCCCGAGAGCAGTTCCTACAGCAAGACCAGTTAAAACTGCCAGAAAAATACTTATATCGCCATGAACCATCATACCTGCAGTCACAGCACCACTTAAAGCCATTAACGAACCGACTGAAAGGTCAATGCCCTGGGCCAGAATAACCATAGTCATTCCGACTGCCATAATCCCCATAATTGAAACCTGACGAAATATATTTAAAATATTTGGCAATGTCAAAAAACGATCACTTAAAAATGACATTACTATAACCATCGCCATCAGACCAACACCGGCTTTAAATTTATCTAAAAATTGCAAAATAAATTCTTTGTATTTACTGCTTGACTCATCATTTGCGTTTCCCACTATGAACTACCTCCTGTCGCCAAACTCATTATCTTTTCCTGAGTAGCTTCATCACCGTCAATTATCCCCTGAAGCTTTCCTTTATAAACAACACCAATTCTTGAAGTTAAATTTAAAATCTCTGGCAATTCAGAAGAGATAAATATAATAGTTACACCTTCAGAAGCAAGCTCTTTTATTAACTTATAAATCTCATGCTTTGCACCAACATCTATTCCTCTGGTCGGCTCATCCATAATTATTAATTTAGGATCAGTCGAAAGAACTCTACCTAATATCACTTTCTGCTGATTGCCACCACTTAAATTTTTAATTAATTTCCAGGGACCAGGGGTTCTGACATCTAATTTAGAAATGAAATCCTTAACCAGGTTTTTCTCTTTTCTCTTTGAAATAACACCTTTTACAAAAGTCAATTGTTCAAGAATCGACAGGCTCATATTTTCTCCGACTGAAAGCTCAGGTATCAGCCCTTCTTCTTTTCTATTTTCAGTTAGATAATAAACTCCATTGTCAATCGCATCACCAGGAGATTGAATATCCAGCTTTTTACCCTCTAGATAAATATCGCCAGTTCTCTTTTTATAAATACCGTATATAGCCCTGGCAATCTCAGAACGTCCAGCTCCCATCAAACCTGCCAGGCCAAATATTTCTCCTTTATTCACCTCAAAAGAGACATCTTCTATCAGGTCTGGAACAGACAGATTTTTAACCTCAAAAATAGGCTGGCCATCATCCATTTTAAAATCTGGAAATCTATCCTCAACATCCCGTCCTACCATCTGCCTGACAATCTCGTCTCTATTAGTATCGGCTACAGCCTGCTCCTTAACTTTATAACCATCTCTTAAAACCGTTACTCTATCGCAGATTTCAAAAATCTCTTCAAGGTGATGCGAGATATAAATAATCCCGATCCCCTCTTCTTTTAGATCCTCAATCAAATCAAAAAGAATTTTAACCTCCTGCTGGGAAAGTGAGGAAGTCGGCTCATCCATAGCAATAATTTCAGCATCCTGGGAGATTGCTCTGGCAATTTCAACCATCTGCTGTTTACCGATGGTCAGGTTTTTAATTTTTTTATTAATATTTATCTCTATACCCATATCTGCAAAAATTTCCTTAGTATCAGTCTTCAACTTTCTCTTATTTATCCAGCCCCGACCAGGCTCCCTGCCTAAAAAAACATTCTCAGCCACAGTTAACTCAGGTATTAATTCTAGCTCTTGATGAATAATTGCCAGCCCGGACTTCTGAGCCTCTGCTGGCTTACTAAATCTAACTTCTTTACCCTTATAAATTATTTTTCCTTCTTCATAATCAGGATGGATTCCAGTCAAAACTTTCATCAATGTTGACTTTCCGGCACCATTCTCACCAACCAATGCATGAACTTCACCTTTGTCTATATTAAAATCAACCCCTGAAAGAGCCTGGACACCAGGAAAGCTCTTGCTAATATTTTTCATTTCCAGTAATTTATCAGCCATTAAAAAGTCACCCCGGCGACCAATACAATATTGGCATAAGGTGAACATTCACCTGTTCGAATCACTGCTCTGCAGTCTTCAGTAAGCCTCTTAAATTCTTTATGACTAATATACTCTGGTTCGATCTCTGCAGGAAGTATTTTCAGTGTTTCATCTAAAATCCTCGGATTTTCAGCCTTTATATCTTCAGCCATTATCCCGGCCTCAATCTGATATTCAGATAAAACAGCTTTTAAAGTTCCTATAAAACCTGGCAGCCCGCAGCTTACCGCCAGATCAATCTTTTCAACTCTATCAGGAACTGGCAGCCCGGCATCTGCAATAACTATCTTATCTTTATGGCCTAAATCTGCAATCAGTCCACTTAAATAACTATTCAATAACTCTCCTCTTTTCATCTCACAGACCTCCTATCATTCAGATCTGGAACTTAAAAATTCAGCAAATTCCTCGCTGGTAAATAATGAACTCTGGGCACCGGGCCGACTAACTGCTGCTGAACCATAATAAATGCCCTCTCGAATAGCCTCTTCAAGACCAAACCCTTTGTTCAACGCTACTGCAAAGGCCCCAGCCAGAGCATCACCAGCTGCTGTCGTATCAACAACATCAATCTCAGGAGCAGTAAAATTCTTTATACCTTTATCATTTGCCAGTACTGCTCCATTACCACCTAATGTTAAAATTATATTCTTAACACCTCTTTTCAATAACTGGCTGCAGCCCTCTTCAATTTCTGTTGTGCCAGTCAACCTCTCTAATTCATTCTTGTTCGGCAATAGATAATCGACCCGGTTCAAAAGCTCATCTGGCAATTTTTGGGCAGGGGCAGGGTCTAAAATTACTGTAGTACCAGCTTCTGCAGCAAGCCTGGCAGCCTCAGTTACAGCTTCGAGTGGAATTTCAAGCTGAAACAGCAAAATCTCAGCATCCTTAATTCTTTCAGCCACAGAACAAATATCACCACTATCAAGGGTTCCATTGGCACCAGGAATAATTGTTATGTGGTTCTCACCATCATCAGTAACAAAGATATGGGCCGTCCCGGTCTCAATATCTGTAGTAATCAACTCCGTCTTAACACCCTGCCGATTTAAATTATCCTCTAAAGTCTGGCCAATATCATCAGCACCTCTGGCCCCAATGAATAGTGGGCTGGCACCTAAAAGGCCTGCTGCCGCTGCCTGATTGGCACCTTTTCCCCCGGAGTGCCTGGTAAAACTCTTGCCACTAATTGTTTCTCCAGGTTCAGGCAGTCTATAGCAATTAACAACAAAGTCCATGTTCATCGAACCAACTATTACTATCTCAGCCATAGCTTTCCTCCTCTAAACCCTTGAAGTAGAGCCTCTTTTAACCAACTGTGTCTCAAGAATCTGGTCATTAAAGAGGTTATCTCTATCCAGACTCCCTTTTTCCTGCTTAATCTCAATCAATTCAATCAACAACTCACTGGCCTTCCTGCCCAACTTATATTTCGGCTGGGCCATTGTTGTCAGAGCAGGATAAACAAGATTGGAAATTGAAATATTATCATGGCCTACTAAAACTATATCTTCAGGCACTTTAATGCCTTTTTGGCGACAGGCTTCGAGAACTCCTATAGCCATCATATCATTAGCTGCAAAAATTGCTTCAGGCAAGCTGCCTTTCTCAGTAATTTTCTTCAAGGCATCATACCCGGCTCTCTTACTAAAATCACCTTCGAAAATCATATCTTGATTAAAACTAAAATTATTAGCTAAAATAGCCTTCCTGTAGCCATTCTTGCGTTCCCGTCCTGGCACAGTCTGCAGATCACCTGTAATATGGGCTATCCTCTTATAACCCTCATCGATTAAAAACTGAACAGCTTTATAGGCAGATTTTTTATTATCAACCATTACCGCCGGATATCTGGAATCTGGTATCTTCCGATCTAACTGAACAACCGGTATCTTTTTATCCTCCAGACGCTTTAAAATATCTTTATTTGCTAGTGAAAGTGAGACAATCAATCCATCAACACTTTTTTGCAGCATTAAATCAATAACTTCTTTCTCTCTTTTTAGTTTATTATCTGTACTTGAAAAAATTACAGAATAAGAGCTGTCCTGAGCTTGATCCTCAACACCTCTGGCTACTTCAGGAAAATACGGATTATTTATATCGGGAATTATCAGCCCAATCGAATAAGTCTGATTAATAACTAAACTTCTGGCCATGCCATTTGGTCTGTAATTGGATTCTTTAATGACTTTTAAAACTTTCGCCCTGGTTGCATCCTTCACGTCAGGTTTATCATTTAAGACCCGGGAAACAGTAGTAACTGAAACACCGGATTTTTCAGCGATATCTTTTATTGTGATATTATTTCCCTCTGTCATTTAAATCACCTTGCTTATGTAATTTAACCGGGAAACTCATAGAAAGTTATATCATCTCAAGCCCTATTGAAAAGGTTACCGGTAACGTTTTCAATCACCATAATATAATATTATAAATATTTTTTCAAGCTCAGTTTCCTCAACTATGGGAGATAATATTCGATTAATTCTTCTCAACATATCTTCCTTTTCCATTATTAGATGGGCTGGTGGGCTACAGGGTGCGAATATTTACTCACTGCCTTGATCTCATCATCTTCACAAATTGTTCAGCCAATTCCGGGTCAAACTGCCCCCCTGCACACTCTTCTATCTCTTCTAAAGCTTCCTCATTACTCATGGCATCCTTATAGAGCCTGCCCGCCGTCATAACATCATAGGCATCTACAATGGAGATTATTCTTGATAATAATGGTATCTCTGCTTTTGCCAGGCCATTTGGATAGCCTCCGCCATCCCAACGCTCATGATGACATAAAATAGCTTTGGCTACAGAGACGAACTCTTTTGTAGATGAAGCGATATTATAGCCTCTCTCGGGATGTTCTTTTATTATCTTCCATTCTTCATCCGTCAAATCTCCGGGTTTGCTCGATATATCCATTGGAATTGTGGTTTTGCCTATATCATGAAGGGAAGCCAAAAGAGTTAAATTGTTTATCTGTTCTTTTGATAAAACTATCTTCTCTCCCAGCCTGTGTGCCAAATCGGTCATCCTCATGGCGTGCTCCATGGTCTCCTGGCTTTTGGCCGCTAGAGTATTGAGCATATTCTTCACCAGATTATTTTCTGCACTTTGAGATTTAGTGAGTTTGTCCTTATACATTTTCTTATCCGCTCTGGCTAAAATCTCTTCGAACTTTTCTTCTGTATCATGTTTGGCAGCAACTCCCACCCCCAGAGTGATGGGAATATCGCCGAATTCAGCTTTCTCGCAGGCATTTTCGATACGTGTGCATATCTTCAGAGCGATCTCTTTTTTAGTTTGCGGCAATAAAATCACAAACTCATCCCCGGCCCAGCGGGAAACTATATCTTCATCTCTGGTGCATGATCGCAGGATATCGGCCACATTCACCAGAAGTTCATCGCCTACTTTATGACCGTAGGCATCGTTGATAATCTTCAAACCGTTTACATCACACATAATCAAGCTGATCGGCAGCTGCCTTTCTGTATTCAGGCGTTCCATCTCTTCTGTCAGATAATAGCGATTATACAGATCGGTCAATCCGTCATGGTAGCTCAAATATTTTAGTTTCTCTTCTTGCTCCTTGAGCTCGGAGATATCCATCTGGATGGATAATACCCCATCTTCGCCTCCAGGCAGGCTCACCTTTGCTTCATTGAGCTGAACATCAAAACTGCTGCCATCTTTTCTGCAGCCTGTTGCCACATAATTTAGCTCTTCTCCCTTCATCACCCGGTCGATATTTTTCCGGAATTCTTCTCCGTGACCTTCAGGCACCAAAAATTCAAAAGCATTAT
>NZ_FNGO01000026.1 GCF_900103135.1 Halarsenatibacter silvermanii
ATCAAACTCTTCAAGAACTTCCGCTAAAAGTTCTATGAATTTCCTGCGCAGTATCTTCAATAACTCTTCCTCCACACCCTTGAAAGTATCCTGACCATGTAGTACACTTAAAATGAGTTCAATCATTGGGTCTCACACTCCTTCTTTTTGGAGGTTGGTGTGTGAGACCCATTCTATATTTCTATACCATTTTCCTGCTTCTACCCACAAAAATAAAACTCAGAGTAAATCTATTATATTTCAGGCAAGAAGTTTTGGATTAGAAATTTTTTGTTAAATTTGGAGGTTGGTGTGTGAGACCCATTCTATATTTCTATACCATTTTCCTGCTTCTACCCACAAAAATAAAACTCAGAGTAAATCTATTATATTTCAGGCAAGAAGTTTTGGATTAGAAATTTTTTGTTAAAAATTTTACAATTATAAAAAATAATCATCGATTAAGAAGGAAATTGAATAAATTTATTCAATTAAATAATTAAGACATGCTTACGGCATAACATAAAGGAAAAGACATTGTACGACATTGGTCTATTATAGATTAAATAGATGTTGAAATTTTAGGAAAGTAGTACTATAATAATTAAATAGAGTATGACTTAAACAGTTTTAATATGGTTTTAGATTTTTTGCCCAGGAATAATGCAGTTTTGCATAAATAGTTATAGAGTAATATAATTAATTTTAAAAATTATAAAACAAGTTTAAAATGTAGAGTCGAGGAGGTGATAAATTTATTAGCCGGAGCATGCTGGTGACAGGCCAATGATTAAACTTGAGGGATGCCGGTAGATTTTATTATGAAATTGAAAACAGTAAAAGTTTACAAGGAGGGTTAATAATGCCCCAAGAAGATAAGGAACATATGAAGATGGAAGGCAGGAAATTCGGTAACTATAAAGATCGATCTACCTTCTGGGTATCTCTGGTCGTGGTAATTACCTTCGTCCTCTTCGGCATTTTTATGCCGGAAAGAGCCGAAGAAGTATTTGGTGAAGTATTTAACTGGATGATGGTTAATACCGGCTGGGCTTTCATTCTGGGAGCCTCTTTCTTCCTAATTATGGCACTAGTCATGTTTATTACCCCTATAGGCCAGATAAAGCTCGGTAAGCCGGATGAAGAGCCTGAGTACAACGTTTATTCCTGGTTCGGTATGCTCTTCAGCTGTGGTATGGGAATTGGCCTGCTGTTCTGGGGTGTTTCAGAGCCTATAAATCATTATATCTGGCCGGCGATTTCAGAAGCAGAAACAGCAGGTGCTGCACATGAAGCTATGAGATTTTCCTTCTTTCACTGGGGACTTCATCCCTGGGGAATTTATGCAATAGTGGCTGGTTCTCTGGCCTATTTTTCCTATCGCAAAGGTCTGCCGATGATGCTCAGCTCCACGCTTCATCCCATACTCGGTGATGATGGTATATACGGTTTCTGGGGTAATGTGGTTAACATCATCGGAGTATTTGCGACCCTCTTTGGCCTGGCCACCTCGCTGGGTTTGGGAGCCATGCAGATCGGAGCCGGTCTTGAAACACTTTTTGGCATTGCCAACACCGGTGGTTTGCAGGTGGCAATAGTCGCTGTGGTTACCTGTGTGGCAGTTATCTCAACCTATACGGGTATAGACAAAGGGATTAAATACCTGAGTACTCTCAATATAACCATAGCTATTATTCTGTTGATACTGGTCTTTATTCTGGGACCTACGATATTCATTCTGGATATCACCACTCATGGAATTGGTGAATATCTCCAGAACATCGTCGGAGACTCATTCATGCTGGATGCTGCCGGAGAGGGAATTCGCGGTGACTGGTATGAAGCATGGACGATCTTTTACTGGGCCTGGTGGATAGCCTGGGCACCTTTTGTTGGCACCTTTGTCGCCCGCGTTTCCCGGGGAAGAACGATAAGACAGTTCGTCCTGGGAGTGCTGCTGGTCCCCACTGCGGTCAGCATGGTCTGGTTTGGTGTTTTTGGAGGTTCTGCTCTGCACTTTGAACATGTTGAAGAAGTCGGTACCATTATTGAGGCAATAGGTGTAGATGAGGCCATGGGCTTTTTCGAGTCGCTGCAGCTTTTCCCGGCCTCCCAGATATTGATATTTGCCGCTATGACTTCGGTAGCAGTTTTCTTCGCCACCTCCTCGGACTCGGGAACTTATGTTGCCGGAATGCTGACTTCCGGTGGAGATCCCGATCCGCCGCTGCCTTTGAGAGTAATCTGGGGTGTTCTTGAGGGTTCGATAGCTGCAGTTCTGCTCTTTACCGGCGGTCTGTCTGCCCTGCAGACTTCTTCTCTGATCGGCGGTTTGCCCTTTATGATAGTGATGCTTGTCATGGTATACTGCCTCTTCAAAGCTCTATTTGAAGAACTCAGGGAGGGAACACTGCCCAAAGAGAGAAAGCGAATATATGAGGCCATTGAAGAGCTACAGGAAAGACATGAAGAGATCGATGTTATGACTGAAAATGAATAATAAGAAAAAGTTGAGGTAATTTGGAATGATGTAACTACATTTAGCATTTGATAATGATATCAAAAACCCCCACCAGCCTGCTTCAGGATGGTGGGGGTTTTGAAGTTGATTTATAAAGAGGGTACTTTCAGCTGAAATTTGTTATATTGTATTTATCTTGTTGCCTGCTGCTTATCGATAAATTCGTTTATTCTTCTCACCTGAAGACAGAAAGCTTCCAGTCTGGCTTCGATCACCTGCGGAAAGGCGCTGCCATCGGATTCTATGGCCAGGAAGGGAAGTGAGGAGAACTTTTTCAGCACCTTTCTTGTCGTTTCATCATCGCTGTAAAGATGGGATTTTTTCTCTTCAAGCTTATCTTTGATGATCGATTCTGAAACCCGATGATGCATGCAGCCAAAGGGGCCTATAGCAATTATTCCTTCCACGTGATCTATAAGCTCGGCTATGGCGCCGCCGATTGTCAGTATCGTTTCACCTGTCAGTTTTTCCGACATTAACTCTCCCCCCGCCTCGACCAGCTCGTCTATTTCTACGGTATGATTGGAGCAGAGTCCGGAAGAAGCAAATATATTTCGCACATCTTTTTCAATCTTGCTTTTATAGAAATTGCTGACCTTGTTTTTTACCCGGTCCAGAAAAGAGGGATCTTCATAATTATCTGTCTTCTGGGTCATATAATCCACATAATACAGCCACTCTATAATTGGAGCCACCTTGGTAACAATGCCTTTTTGAGCAAGTTTATCGACCAGAAAGCGTCGGGAAAATTCATCGTTCCGCACATAAATTTCGCCTGTAAGTGCAACTTTTTCCACCTCTTCATATGGTTTGACCAGGTCGATTTCTGCCAGTCTTTTTGATTCCTTTTTAAGAACCCTTTTTAATCCCCACCAGGACTTGCTCGAAAGAGCAGAGAAGATTTTCTTTTTGCTTTCAGCAAAGATCTCCTTACCTTTTTCTGGATCCACAGCGAGAGCGGAAATGGCGCTGTAAATATCCTCCAGGACATCAGCTACAGCCAGAGCCTGCCAGGCACGCATGAGAAATTTGCTCCCCAGTTCTTTATAACCGGGGCCGCTGTCCATAACCATAAGCCCTACATTCTTCAATTTTTTATCTTTTATTACCTCTTCCATCATCACACTGTACTGTCCCAGCCGGCAGGGGCCGGATGATTCAGCCATAAAATAGATCATCACATCTTCAGTATCTTTATCATCGGCGTAATTGAGCATTGTTCCCAGAGTCAAAATAAAAGGCAGACATTCTTTGCCGGTTGCGTGAGCTTTTCCGCGTTTTAACTCATCTTCGCCTGGAGGCTGGCAGGCAACTGTGTCGATACCTTTATACTGCATGGCAGAGGCAACAGCTTTAGTCGCCATTCCTCCCATGGAGGGAATAAGCAGTTTCACCCGGTCACTGGATAACGGCAGCACCTCTCCTTCAGAAGTTCTGACCTTTATTTCGCCGCTGTTAATTTTGGCTCTGGCAATACTGAATTCTTCTTTTTTTTCGTCGGCAGTCTCTCCCACATCCTTTTCGATGCTTCTGTATCTGTCAACCACGTCCAGAAAAGCTTCAATTCTGGTATTTACACCGACATCAGCTGTATGGCTGTCGAGTTCGAGTGTCAGAGAGGGCTTGGTACCGTTGACCTTGCGGAAATAGTTGACCAAAAATGAATCCGGGCCGCAGCTGAAGTTGGTAATGTAAGTTCCGAATAACTGATTATGCCGGCTGACAAATCTGGTGCCCTTCATTATTTTCTGGCCCATCGACCAGTACATATTTTGAGAAACCTCTTCGTCCTCGAAAGGTAGCATATCAAATGAAAGGACAATTTGTTTTTGAGAGGCGAACTTATGAGGTATACCGAGATTAGTTTCGGAGGCAAAGGCGTTATAAGGGCGGCCAAAAATGACGGCAGCTTTACTCTCGGGATTATTCTCCAGGTGTTCCAGCACAGATCTGCCCATATTTTTCAATTTATACTTGAAGTCCTCCTGAGAGGCTACCCCCCGGGCAAAAGCTGTTTCTGCCTCCGCTCTGCTGGCGCCCAATTTATCTGCCATCTCCAAAAACTCTTCCCGTACTGCGGCAAAACCGTCCTTAAAATCGAGCACGGGGGAGAGGACATTGTCTTCCTCCAGTTCGGGCCAGCTGGCGGAAAGATAATAGGGCTCGCCCTGGGCCATAGGGCAGAGGATGCTTTCCTCGGGGCCTTTTTCTACGTGCAGTCCTTTAACATGCGGCAAAAAGATATAATCAAGATCTTTTTTCAGGAGATTGTGCATATAACCATGACTGATTTCCACGGGATAACAGAAAGCAGCCGACTGCTGCTGTATTCCGGCTTCTTCCGCTTCATCCGGCATCACGACCTCGAAACCCAGCTCGGCAAAGAAAGTGGAATAAAAAGGGAGAAGTTCATGAACAGTCAAAGATCTATTAAAGCCGACTTTACCTCTGCGCGGGGAGGATTCGTCTGAATTTATATCTTCGTTTTCTGGATGAGCAAAAAATTCATTGAAGAGAAGTTTCTCCCTTTTTTTGACCAGATTTAAATCGTCCATATTATGATCGTTCTCGCCGTCAAGAGTCATATATTTATTGCAGATGCCGCCAAAGGTATGCTGTTCGCCGGCAACCTCCAAAACGTTGATTTTGCATTTTCTGTCACAATCGCTGCTGCCGCCGCGGCAGATGAAATCGTTAATTTTATCCACTTCCCTATCTTTTAACTCCTCCAGATCGAATTCTTTTTTTTCTACTAGCCCCAGATCCATCTGCCTTTTAGTTTCTAAAGCGACTCCAAATGCCCCCATTAATCCTGGTTCGGGCGGGACTATAATTTCTTTTCCGGTCAGAGCGGCCATGGCCATAGGAACTGCCTCGTTATAGCAAACCCCCCCCTGCATAAATACTTTATCTCCGATGGGACGATTGCCCTTAACTCTGTTTTTATAGTTCTGGCAAATAGAATAGACCAGGCCGGCACTTATATTATTAACATTTATGCCTTCCTGTATTGCATTTTTTATGTCACTTCCTATAAAGGCAGAGCACTGATCATTAAAATTGGGAGGATTTTCAGCTTTAAGAGCAATGTCGGCTATATCTTCCATAGCGATATCGAGAGATTCCTCCGCCGATTCCTCCAGAAAAGAACCCGTGCCCGCTGAGCAGGCTTCATTCATGGCGTAATTTGTGGGCACACCGTTGACCAGGTAAGTATATTTCGCGTCCTGACCTCCGATTTCAAATATGGTATCAACATCGGGATCAAAATGGACTGCCCCGGCTGCGTGAGCAATTATCTCGTTAATCACAGATTCGGTGAGCGCATGGAGGCCGGTTATTCTCCGTCCGGAACCTGTCACTCCCAGGCCTATCAAAGAAATATCTACATCGCCGATCTGTTCATTCAGGCTGGCATAACACTCACGGGCGGCGTTTACCGGATCCCCGCTGGTTCTAAGATATTCGGAGGCCAGAAGCTTATCATCCTTCGCTCTGATTATCACTGCTTTGGTAGTGGTTGAACCGACATCGAGCCCCAGGATGCACTCATCATTTTCCCGAGCATCTGCTGTTTCAATTTCATGAAAGGTAACCCTGTCGCGGTAATCTCTTAAAGGCGGGAGATAATCAAAAGGATCGCTGCCCTGCTCGAACATTTTTTCGGGGGAAGATATTTCTTCCCCGCTGTCGAGAGCCCAGATGGCAGCGCCTATAGCCTCAAAATAAAAGGCTTCTTCAGGAACTACGACCTCATGCACCCTCTTTTTGAGATAATTGATAACTACTTCGTTGCGGGCAAGTCCCCCTACCAGCATTACGGATTTTGCTCCGGCTTTATGAATTAACTCCATCATCTTATCGACCATCATCTGACAGAGCCCGGCAACAATTCTGCCTTTACTCATACCCTTGTTAAGGGCATGAGTACAATCACTTTTGCAAAAAACTGAACAGCGACCGGAAACTCTGTAGGGATTATCGGTATCAGCAATCCGGGTGGCTTCATCAAGGTTTAGCCCCATTCTTTTTACCTGCTGCAGGAAAAACTCGCCGGTCCCGGAGGCACATTTGCTGCCGGTATAGACGTTGATCATTTTCCCTTCATCGTCGAGCTCATAAACCATAAAGGTCTCCCCACCGGCAGATATAATAGCGTCCACGTCACCGCAATTTATTTTATCCTTTCCGGCCAAAAAATCATAGGTTATTTCTGTAGCTTCGGGTTCAGATAAGGAAGGTGCATCGACCAGTGACTTGAATTTTCTGCCTGTAACACCGATTTTATTTCCGGCAGTGTTTTTTTCATTGATCAAATCTATCAGGGAGTCTTTTACGTCACCTTCATGGGAGCGGGCTGTCATGTTCTTTATCTCTATACCATTTTCTGTTTTCTGAACTTCGACAGATTTTATATTGGAAGCTCCCATGCAGATTCCCGTTGAAATCATTTTTTGAATCCTCCTTTAAATATAAGTCTGTTTTAGCCTCTATAATATGTTATAATAGAAATCGAACAAAATTGCAAATAAACTCAACCTCTTCATTAAGGAAAGGGGATTTTGAAATTGAATCTGATTTTGCTGCTGTCCGCCCTGCTGGGATACGTTCTAGGAAGCTTTCCTTCAGCAGTAATATTTGCCAGGCAGAAGGGAATAGAAGACATCAGGAAAACGGGCAGCGGTAATATGGGGACTTTCAATGTTCTGAGAACTGCTGGTAAAGGTCCTGCTTTTAAAACGCTGGCCGCTGATGTTTTGAAAGGCGTGGGGGCAGCGGCTGCTGCTTATTTTATTTTTTCTGAAGCAGGAAAAACCAGCATATATTTTGCCGGAATGGGGGCTGTTTTGGGTCATATGTTTCCCGTATTCGCCGGCTTTCAGGGCGGGAAAAGTCTGGCGGCCTTTTCCGGCGTTTTGTTGATTATCTCACCCGCTCTGCTTGCGGGGATACTGGCAGCATGGATCTTAATGTATCATATTTTTAACCGAATAGCTGTAAGCTCCTTTATAGCTTTCTGCCTGCTGCCATCGCTGATCGAGATCATATATGCCGGGGCGGGCGAGCGTTTAATTTTTTTAATGGCTGCTGGTGGATTTATCGGTTTAAGACACAGGGGAGATCTATCAGAGGATATAAAGAGTTTAATTTAATTGGTCTGACAAACAAAAACCCTGTCCGCTTTCCGGACAGGTGACAGTTAAATAAATTGATGCATTGAATTATCCATTTTTAAAAAGAAAGATGTCAGAAAAGAACTTAATCCAGATAATCTTTGATTTCCTTGCTGCGGGTTGGATGGCGGAGTTTCCGCAGAGCCTTGGCTTCTATCTGTCTTATCCTTTCTCTGGTAACCCCAAATTCTTTGCCGACTTCTTCCAGGGTTCGGGACCGTCCATCTTCAATCCCGAATCTCAATTCGAGTATTCTTTTTTCCCTGTCTGTCAGTGTATCCAGAACTTCGTCTAGCTTTTCGCGAAGCAGAGAAAAGGAGGCAGCATCATCAGGAGTTAAGGCATCATCATTTTCAATGAAATCCCCAAGGTAACTATCCTCTTCTTCACCTATAGGAGCGTCGAGAGAGATTGGCTGCTGATCCTGAGAGATTTTTCTGATCTCCCTCACTTTATCGACTTCCATATCCATTTCCTCTGCAATTTCTTCGGCAGTAGGCTCACGATCTTTTTCTTTCTCAAGCTGACGATAGATGCGCTTCATTTTATTTATAGTTTCGACCATATGAACAGGTATTCTTATCGTGCGACTTTGATCAGCTAAAGCCCGGGTGATAGCCTGCCTGATCCACCAGGTGGCATAGGTGCTGAACTTATAACCCTTGCGATAATCGAATTTTTCTACAGCTCTCATCAGCCCTTTGTTGCCCTCCTGGATGAGATCAAGAAATGACATACCCTGCCCGACATATTTTTTGGCAATACTGACGACCAGCCGCAGATTCGCCTCTATCAGGTGTCTTTTTGCCTCCTGATCTCCTTCTTCGATTCTTTGAGCGAGCTCTACTTCCTCTTCAGCATCAAGCAGGTCAACTTTACCTATTTCTTTGAGATACATTCTGACAGGGTCATCCATACCGGCTCCCTGAGGTATATCGAAGTCGATTTCGTCCTCATCCACCTCGTCATCTTGAGATTCTTCAGCTTCTCCCACACTTTCGATATCCTGCAAATTAACCTTTTCCTGGTCATCATTTACTACATTTATTTCCATATCGTCGAAAACATCCTGAACTTTCTGCATATCTTCTGAACTGAGCTCGATACCTTTGAGCTTGTTTCTGATTTCTTGTTTGGTTACCTCGCCTGATTTCTGGCCGGACTCGATGAGTTCTTCGACCTGACTCATCAGTTCAGAATCAATATCTCTTTTAAGCATATAAACCCCTCCTTCAACTTGTAAAACCCAAAAATAAAATCGGGCCCATATAATTGCGAATGCAGCCCGTGTGAATTCAAAGATATTACAAAATTAATTTTTAGATATTGGCTGATAAAATAAAGCAACACGATTTTACAATTATAACGGATCAATTATCATGAGTCAATAGCAAAATCCATATGACTTCGGGCCAAATCATCTTTTCGGTGTCAACATTATTATTCAAGATAACGAGGTAGTTTCCTGCTTGCTGAGGTGAAAAATTGGACACTGAATTTTAAGAAACCAAATGTAAAAAGCCCCTGCTGTTGCACAGGGGCGGGGAAAAAGAAATTAAATATTGTAATCGATGGAAAACAGCGGCTAAGGAAATTTATTTTTCAAGATAATCCCTGAGTTCTCTGGTTCGGCTGGGATGTCTCAGCTTGCGCAGAGCTTTCACCTGAATTTGTCTGATTCTCTCTCTGGTGACATCGAATTCTCTTCCTACTTCTTCCAGAGTGCGGGAACGGCCATCTTCAATGCCATATCTTAGTTCCAGAATTCTTTTTTCTCTGTCGGTCAAAGAGGTTTCCAGAACGCTGTCCAGCTGCTCTTTAAGCATGACTGAAGTGGCTTCTTCGTCAGGGGTGGGCGAATCCTCATCCTCTATAAAATCACCGAGATTGCTGTCTTCTTCTTCGCCGATTGGAGATTCGAGGGAAAGAGGATCCTGGGATATTTTTTTGATGTGACGCACTCTATCAGGATGGATATCCATAGCTTCGGCCAGCTCATCAACGGTCGGTTCACGATCGAGATCTTTTTTTAACTGGCGTGAAACTCTGCGAAGTTTATTTATTTTTTCAACCATGTGGACGGGTATTCTTATCGTGCGGCTTTGATCAGCTAAAGCCCGGGTGATAGCCTGCCTGATCCACCAGGTGGCATAGGTGCTGAACTTATAACCCTTGCGATAATCGAATTTTTCCACAGCTCTCATAAGACCCTTGTTGCCTTCCTGAATTAAATCTAAAAAGGAAAGCCCCTGTCCGATATATTTTTTGGCTATACTGACAACCAGCCGCAGATTCGCCTCGATAAGCTGCTGACGAGCGGAAAGATCACCATCCTCTATTCTGCGGGCAAGTTCGACCTCTTCGTCAGCGTCCAGGAGATCTACTTTTCCAATTTCCTTCAAATAAGTTCTCACCGGATCATCAAGATTGCCCTGAGATTTAGCAATAGAAATTGCATCTTCGTTGTTTTCATCCTCATCTTCAGATTCACCGGATAAAAGCTGTTCTTCTTGAGAGTACCATAATTTTTCTGAAAGAACTGTCTCAAGATTTACACTGGTACCATCTTCCAGGACAACATCAACGTCCATATCTGATAACGCTTCTTTGAGCAATTTCAGGTTTTTATCGTCAATTTCTGAGCCATTGATTATGGATTTGAGCTCTGAAAATTTTATCTGTCCCTGGCTGTCTTCGCTGCCCAGATCACTGATTAAATTTTTAATGTCCTGTCTGGTGTCCAGAGGGGACTCTATCTCCATTAATAATTCCTCCCCGATAGAACTGGTTGGTAAAACAAATGGTAACTATTTAATTATAGCACAATATAATAATTTGTCAAACATAGATGCTCAGAAAATTCATCGTTGATAACAGGCAGGTATTTCAGCTTTCGCAGTGAATTAATATTAGGGAAGAATAGAATTCAATAAGGAGGATTTTTAAAAATATGAAAAGACATAAAAGACACAAAGAAGATTACGACAGGCTGCCCAGGATGCCTGCCCTGAAAGAGGCCTTAATTCCTCTGGCCTTCCTGATTGTGATTTTGATGTTCAGCATTATCTGGCTCGAAATTGACCCGCATATTCCTCTGATACTTTCTGCCGGGATCGCTGCTTTAGTGGCGTCTAAAATCGGCGTCGAATGGGACGTCATAGAAAAAGGCGTCCTGGATGGAATTATGGTCGGTATGCAGGCCATGGTTATTTTGATGATAGTGGGAATGTTAATAGGCTCGTGGATGCAGAGCGGAATAGTTCCTCTTATGATTTATTGGGGTTTGCAGCTGATTTCTCCACAAATCTTTCTGGTTGCGTCCGCTCTGATAACCGCAATTGTAGCTCTGTTTGTAGGCAGCTCCTGGTCGACAGCCGGAACCATCGGGGTAGCGCTGGTGGGAATAGGAACAGGACTGGGAATATCTCCCGGACTGGTAGGAGGCTCGATCATTTCAGGCGCCTATCTAGGAGACAAATTATCACCTCTCTCGGATACCACAAATTTAGCGCCGGGGTCGGCGGGAGATACCGAAGTTTTTGAACATATCAGGCATATGCTTTATGTGACTGTTCCCGGTTTTATTATCGCCCTGATTATGTACGGTATTATAGGTTTGGGATTTGCTGAAGGAGCAATAGAAACTGGACAGGTGAGTTTAATAACTGAAACGCTGGCAGAAAATTTCAATCTCAATCCGCTATTATTTTTGGCGCCGGTTTTTGTGCTCACTATGATAGTTCTCAAGGTTCCTCCGATACCAGCTCTGCTGGGCGGTGCCGTGCTGGGGGGAATCTTCGCCATGATATTTCAGGGAGAAGGCCTGGGGACTATTCTTGACACAATGCATTATGGTTTTGTTATCGAGACTGAGGCTGAAATGGTTGATGATTTGCTTACTGCAGGCGGCCTGGATGGTATGATGTGGACTATATCGCTGATATTTGCTGCCCTATCTTTTGGAGGTATAATGGAGAACTGCGGTTTTCTGGCAGTGATTTTAAAGCAGATTCTCAGCGTGGCCAAAACTTATGGTTCGCTTTCACTGGCCACTCATCTCACTACCATCTTTGTCAATCTGGTAACTGCCGATCAATATCTGGCAATAATTTTGCCGGCCAGGATGTTCAATCAGGCTTTTAAAGATATGGGAGCTCATCCTAAAAACCTCTCCAGAATTGTTGAATCTTCCGGAACTATAACCTCACCGCTCATACCCTGGAATACCTGCGGTGCTTTTATGTATGGTGCCCTGGGCATCAATCCTCTGGTTTTTGCACCTTATGCATTTTTTAACTGGATTACTCCGTTATTGTCCATAGCTTATGGATATTTAGGAATCGGATATGCAGACTGGGAAAAAGAAGAGAATATTTAATTTCTGCAGCTATAAAATTAGCATATCTGACAGGGGGTTCAACGATGAATACCAGACTCTTAGTGGATAGCGCCTGTGATTTGCCGGAAGATTTGATCGCTAAGTATGATATCGAAGTGCTGCCTTTCGTGATAAATGTGGATAAGGAATCTTTTCTGGATGGTGAAGAAATTACAACTTCTGAGGTTTTTGCAGCCATGGAAGAGAACAGGGAGATTTCCACAGACCAGGTCAAGCCTGGCCTAATCATGGAATCTTTCAAAAAACAGCTGGAAGATGGTTTTAATGTTCTTTATCTGGCTTTTTCGGGAAAACTTTCCGGCACCTACCAGACAGCGTCCATGGTGGCCGAAGAAATGATGAAAGAATATCCGGAAATGAACATAGATGTGGTGGATACCAAATCAGGTTCTGTAGCCACCGGAATTCTGGCCCAAAAAACAGCTGCTTTGCTGGAAAAGGGCAGGAAGCGAAAACATGTTCTCAACAAACTTCAGAACTGGATAGATAGGATCGAGCATATATTTGTTCTTGATGATTTAGAGGCTTTGAGGAAGGGCGGCAGAATCGGCAGAGCTAAATCTATGGTGGGCAATTTTCTCAAAGTTAAGCCACTTCTGGCGCTGAAAGACGGAGAAATAATTTTGGAGAGTAAGGTTCGGGGATCAGCCCGGGCTCTGCAGGGTATGATCAATTTTTTTCAGAAAAAATGCGATTCCGTTTCAGGGAAGTCTGTGGGAATATCTCATGCCAATGACAGGAGCAGAGCTGAAAAATTAAAAGAGAATCTAGAAGAGATGGGAGCCGATATATTCTGTGTGGAAATGATTAACAGCGTTCTGGGGGTTCATCTGGGCCAGGGAGGAGTCGGCTTATTTTTCCTGGGCGATGACAGTTGATTCTGATTTATGCTGGTTATCAATTAAATTTCTCAGCCGGGCAGAGGTCCGTCAGGAAATTTGGCAGACTGCGCTATCTGCCCGGCTGACTTTTTGATTTATTCACCGATCACCTTGACCAGAACTTTTTTATCGCGCTGACCATCGAATTCTCCGTAAAAGATTTGCTCCCAGGGCCCAAAATCGATTTCGCCTTCAGTTATGGCAACCACCGTTTCTCTTCCCATGATCTGCCTTTTCAAATGAGCGTCGGCATTATCTTCGTAGGTATTGTGGTCGTACTGGGAGACAGGAGCGTGCGGGGCCAGCTCTTCCAGCCATTCCTGGAAATCACGGTGCAGCCCGGGCTCAGCATCGTTGATAAACACGCTGGCCGTGATGTGCATGGCATTTATGAGACACAGCCCTTCTTCGATTCCGGAATCCTCAACTATTTTTTCTACCTGTCCCGTGATGTTGATGAATTCCATTCTCTCATCAGTATTAAACCAGAGATATTCACGTACAGATTTAATTGTATTTTACCTCCTTTTGAACTGTGAATTAATTAAAAAGTACCTTTTGTCATTATATAATAAATAAATCAGAGGCTTCTGTCAATCCTTAATTATGTGATGTTTTTTCATTTTTCCGGAAAGTAATCTGTGAATTTTAATTTTTCTGGAGGAGATTTTTATGAATTTTAAATTTCAGGATGAAAACAATGATTCCAGTGAAAAAGCATATCCCGGCTGGTGGGAAGCAATAAAACTCAGTTTATTATTGATATTGTTTCACCTGATTTCGGGAGCAGCTCTCTCCAGTATCTGGGGGGTTTTTGCTTCCCCGCCGGCTCCATTCTGGCTTTATGGACTGATCAGTGCTGCTGTAAACATTGGAATTATAAGATATGCCCTGGCTAAAGGGAATATTGATTTGAGGAGTTGTCTGGGTAATAGATTGAGAGCTGCAGAACCCTATCTTATAACCACCTTTATGATTTTTGGTTTTTCTATTATTTCTTCCTTGATAGTCAATATGCTGAGAATTTTTTCCGAAGCGGGTTTATACGGGGAGATTGTCAGGATGATAAGGGCTGAAAGCCCTCCTGTTTTGCTGATAATAATTGTGATATTTCCGGCCGTTCTGGAGGAGATTTTTTTTCGAGGAATTATCTTTCGAGGGCTCAAGAAAAATCATGGATTTGTGATCGGGTTATTATTTTCTTCATTTTTATTCGGGTTTGTCCACTTTAATTTTCTGCAGGGAGTTTCTGCTTTCCTGATGGGACTGGTGCTGGGCTGGCTTTACTGGTCATACAATTCGCTTTTTGTGGTCATATATGCTCATCTGATCAACAACTTCCTGGCGGTAATATTCAATGTTTATTTTTATATACCCGGATACTCTTTTTCCGAACAGCGTATGGCTCAGCCTCCAGGCTTCAGCGTTTTGGGATTGATATTGGCCGGGCTCGGCATATATTTTGTTATGAGCAGTAAAGAGAAGGAAAATGAAGTTAATTCCTGAACTAATTTAATAGAGTTGGTTTTCCTTTGAAACAGTTAGTTAAATTCCCACATATCAGGAAAAATTTAATTTTGAACGGAGCATTAAACCTTGCAAACAACATTTAAGCCTTTAAGGGGAACGTCCTCTTGTAGTACCGTGTTTTATATAGTATAATGCATTAAATGATCGCAAAAATGGAAATTATGTGCCTGAAGAGCAGGGTCAAAAATAAGTTCTCACCAGATCAAGGAGGTAAAAGCTATCGAATTTCCAGACTTAAAGATCGGGGATCTCAATCCCGGCCTGCCCATAATCCAGGGTGGGATGGCTATTAAAATATCGATGTCTGAACTGGCAGCTGCAGTGGCGAATGAAGGAGGTATAGGAATCATCGCCGGAACTGCATTAAGTGCAGAAGAGTTGAAAAAAGAGATTGAAAGAGCTAGAGAACTGTCTGATGGAATAATCGGAGTAAATATAATGTTTGCTGCTTCTGAATTTTCTTCATTGATAAAGCAGGCTGTTGATTCCGGAATTGATCTTATAGTATCCGGAGCGGGTTTTTCAAGGGACATGTTTTCCATAGGAAAGGAAGCGGATATACCTGTGGTGCCCATAGTTTCATCTTTACGCCTGGCTAAGATTTCGGAAAAATTGGGTGCATCTGCTATAGTGGCCGAAGGAGAAAATGCTGGTGGTCACCTGGGAGGAGAAGAGAACAGCGGTAAAATACTTAAAAAGATCAAGGATGAAGTTTCGATACCTGTGATTTCAGCAGGCAATATTGTTACTCCTGCAGATGTGAAAAATGCTTTCAAACGGGGCGCGGATGGCGTACAGATGGGAACCAGATTTTTGGTCTCAAAAGAATCGGATGCCAGCGAGGAATTTATGGAGCTTTGTGAAAATGCCAGAAGCAAAGATGTAGTCAAAATAATGAGTTCGGTGGGGCTGCCGGGCAGGGCAATAAGGACGAAAATGGCAGAAAAAATAATCGAAAATAAGGCTCCCAGTCCGGAAGAGTGCATAAATTGCCTGAAACAGTGCAGTCAAAAATTTTGTGTGCGAGAGGCTTTACTGGCCGGTAGAAGAGGAGATCTTGAGGAAGGTTTATTTTTTACAGGACCAGGAATAGAAAAAGTAGACGAAGTTTTAACCGTCAAAGAGATTTTTGAGAAGATAAAATCATATTAATCAAATCACATCAGCAAAGGCATAAATAATGATCTTCCTCTAACCCGTGATTATATGTATGACTGATCATTTTTATGATTAGTAAATTTGTATAATTTATATATAACATTAAACCATGTTGACAATAAATTGCAAACATTATATAATTACTTCATACCGGTTTAATCAAAAATAGTTTTGATTAAAGAGAATATACCGGGCAAAAGATTTTAGGAGGTAATAAAATGGTTAGAGCTGGCGACAAGGCACCTGATTTTACTGCCATGGCGTATTATGATGGCGATTTTACTGAGGTCAGTCTTTCTGATTATGAAGATCAATGGCGGGTTATTTGCTTTTATCCTGGAGACTTTACTTACGTATGACCGACAGAACTGGCTGCGGTTGCAGCCCAGTATGATAAGTTTCAGGAGCTAGGAGTAGAATTTTTATCAGTGAGCACCAACAGTCATCAAACCCATAAGATCTGGGAGGAGACTGAACTCAGCAAGATGGTTGATGGAGGTATTCCCTTTCCCATGCTGGCTGATACAACCGGCGAGATAGGTCAGCTTTACGGTGTTTACGATGAAGACGCTGGAGTAGACATCAGGGGAAGGTTTTTAATAGATCCCGATGGTGTGGTACAGGCTATGGAGGTACTTACTCCTCCGGTAGGCAGAAATGTCTCAGAGCTTATACGTCAGGTCAAAGCTTTTCAACATGTAAGAGAGACCGGAGAAGCCACTCCTTCCGGCTGGGAGCCAGGCGGGAAAACATTATCTCCCGGTCCAGAACTGGTCGGTAAGGTCTGGGAAGAGTGGTCTGTGGACGAATCTTACGAATAAAAATAAAGCTAAAGAATGATTAAAAATATATTAAATATTCAGGAGACGGCTGAAATATGCCGTCTCTTTTTATTAAACCTGCTTCTATGGGAAGAGCGATTATGAAAAATAAAACTTTGATGTTTTAATATTCACATGATAAAATAAAGATGATAAAATAAAGAACAGAATAGGTGTGAGGTGATAAAGATGGTTAGGCCAAGAAAAGATAGAAAAATAGAAAATATTCCCGAATCAAAATTTTATAAGCCAGCCGGTGTTCCCAATCACAGGCTGGAAAATGTATCGCTGCTGCTGGAAGAAGTTGAAGCCTTGAGATTAAAGGATAAAGAAGGACTTAACCAGGAAGAAGCTGCTGAAAGAATGGAAGTTTCCCGTCCGACTTTTCAAAGGATACTGGCTGAAGCCAGGAAGAAGGTGACTGAAGCGTTGATAGAAGGAAAATCACTGAAATTCGAAGGCGGGAACTATAAATATCAGCCCCGCTGTGGTCAATGCGGCAGAAAACTTTCGGAAAAAGCAGGAGAGGGGCCTCAGCAAGGACGTAAGATATGTTCAGATTGTCTATAATTTCATCGGAAGGTCTTGACTGAACATCTGCTTTTATGTTAGAATATTCACTAACGATTGGAATTTGTGAGCCTTTATTTTTTTATCAAATATTGTTCTTATTATCACATCAGTCTGTCCTATTATGGAGATGGATATAAAAATTTTCTGAAGGGGGTGAGAGGTGGAGGGATTGAAGAAATGTTTATTTTATAATTTGGAATATTTTAAATACAAAAGACACCTAAATTTTTCAGCTTAATTTTACAATAGTGGTTAGTTTTGTCAGCTCATTAGGTCATTAAAAATACCGGAAATTTCTTGAGGTGAAAATATGTCAGAAAAAAATAAAAAGCAGAGCAGAAGAGAATTTTTAAAGAAAGGTGCAGCTTTTGGAGCTGTTTCCGTTCTGGCCGGAACCGGTCTTTCTTCTTCAGTATTGCAGGCCGAAACCAGCACTGAAAAACTGGCATTGCTCAAGGATCATTCTATCTGCATCGAATGTTATGCCTGTCGGGTTGCCTGTCAGAATGAAAACGGATTTCCTGACATAGCAAGAACTATAGAATTTGAATCTCTGGAAATGGGCAATTATCCGGATGTTGAATATCACAGGGCGCGTATGAGTTGTTTTCACTGTAATGATGCCCCCTGTATCGATGTGTGTCCTGTTGATGCAATTGAAAAAGGGTATGGTGAGTTAAATATTACTGATATCGAAACCTGTATTGGCTGTGAGGAATGTGTGGCAGCCTGTCCCTTTGATGTTCCCCAGGTAGTTGATGAAGAGATGTACAAATGCAATGGCTGTACCCATCTGGTTGAAAAAGATGAAGATCCTGCCTGTGTATCCACCTGCCCCACCTATACACTCGATTTTGGAACTCAGCGAGAGATGGCAGAGCAGGCTGAAGAGAGAATTCAGGAATTGGAGGCTGAAGGGAAAGAGGGGTATCTTTACGGTCTGGAGGCACAGGATGGACTGGGTTTACTGATGATTACCACGATCGAACCGGATCATTTTTCTCTGGTTTAATAGAGTAAAGCTTAATCGCAGGAAATAATAATCTTTTATGAAAGTGATCAATCTGTCAAATATAAAAGGGGGTAAAGCAGTGGGTATAAATAGGAGGCAATTTTTAAAAGCCACAGGAATTTCCCTGGGTGCTGTTGGTGCAGGATTATCTGGATTTGATTTCGATGCCTGGGCGGAAGAACATGAGAAAGCCGAAGTTGAAATTAGCCCCAGCCTGTGCAATGTATGTGCAAGTCATTGTGGCATGTGGATTCACGTAAAAAATGATAGGGTCTGGAAGGTTACAGGTCATGAGGATAATGATCGCAGTCTTGGCCGCCTGTGTCCGCGGGCGCATGGGGGTATTGATTGGGTTTATGATCCTGATAGGATAGATCAACCTTTGAAGAAAACTGAAGATGGAAATTTTGAACCCGTAAGCTGGGATGAAGCTCTCGATGACATCGCCGATAGACTCCAGCAGATTCTGGATGAAGAGGGTCCTGAATCAGTATTTTATGCCCATAATCCCAGACGGACAGGTGTTTTTTATGGCAACAGATTGATGCATTCGCTGGGAGTTAATACTATCTGCACGCATAATGCTGCCTGTAATACTGCCAGAACAGTAGGTTTTAACGCAACTATGGGAGGAGTGCCGACCCCTGATTTAGCCAATTCAGAGTACATGCTCTTACTGGGTAGAAATTATGGTGGAGGAATTCGCACCAACCAGTTAAAGGGTTTGCAGGAAGCTGTCAGGAAAGGCGCGGAAATAATTTGTGTGGATCCTCGTCAGAATGATACCGCCACCATTGCCGATGAATGGATTCCCATAAGACCCGGGTCTGACATGGCTTTAGTGCTTGCCATGAGCAAAATAATCGTGGATGAAGAATTATACGATGAGGAGTTCATTGAAGAGTACACATATGGTTTTGAAGAATTTGCAGAAAACCTCGATGAATATACGCCTGAATGGGCAGAATTATTAACTGATATTCCGGCGGAAGACATCGAACGCATGGCCAGAGACCTGGCTGAAGCTGCGCCGGCTGCTTTTGTTCATCCTAACTGGAGAGGAGCATTTGGCTGCAACTATGAGAACAGCACTGAAACAGCCAGAGCTGTCTCCTGTTTGAATGCCCTGCTGGGCAATGCTAATGCTGAAGGAGGGCTGAGGTTTTATCATGGTCCTGATACTGGCAGTCTTGATGAAGATGAGTATCCTGCTCCCCCTGTTCCTGATACTCGCAGAGCAGATGGAGCTGGTGAGGATGATGGCTTTCCTCTTGCTACCAGCCACGGGCTGCCGCATTTGCTTGCTGAAAAAATGCTGGAGGGAGAAGTAAATGCCGGCATCGTAAGACATCATAATCCTGTGAGAAACTTCCCTGATTATGATCATATGTCGTCAGGATTTGATGCTCTTGATCTGCTGGTGGTTTTTGAAACCCAGATGTCTGAAACAGCTCTGGTGGCCGATTATGTACTTCCTGAGTGCAGTTTTGCTGAGAGAGAAGAGGTCATAGAAAGCAGGGGAGGGAAACAGGGAACTCTGGCCATGAGAACTCAGGCCATATCTAAAATTCATCCTGAGACTCGAAGTTATGACGATATAATTGTTGATTTAGCTGAGAGGCTGGAAGTTGATGAATATTTTCAATTCAGCCTTGACGATGTAAACAGAGCCATACTGGAGCCTTACGATATCTCCTTAGAAGAATTCAAACAAAAAGGCTCAATGATGGTTGATGTACCAGAGCCTGATGAGGCACCCGTTTTTAATACTGAGACAGGTAAGTTTCAGTTTTATTCAGATGAGTTTGAAAGACATGGTGCTCCTCCGGTGGTCAGCTGGATTTCTCCCGATACCGGGCTGGATGTTGAGGACAATCAATTTAGACTGGTTCAGGGGAAAGAAGCGATTCATTCTCATACTGCTACAGCCAATACTCCTCAGCTGGCGCAGATCACCAAAGATTATAATACAAATAGGCTCTGGATAAATGCTGAAAGAGCAAGCGAAATGGGAATCTCGGACGGAGATGAAGTGAAGATATCATCTGAGATCTTCAGCGACAGATGCAATGTTAAAGTCACTGAGAGAATACATCCAGAAACTGTTTATGTTCATGGCGGTTATGGGAATAGAACTCCTTTTTACAGCACCGCTCAGAAAATAGACAGCATCAATCCGAACGATTTTGTTAAATATCAGAAAGAATCCATTGTGGGACATGCTATGATAAACGAAGTTATGGTAGAGATAGAAAAGGTATAAGCCAGAACTAAATACCTCGTAAAGATCACGGGAATAACTTTGTGAGGCTTCCAGATCTGACCGAAATCGAATCTGGAAGCCTTTTTTTGGTTTTAATTATTTTAATATTAGCTCAAAAATTTATCCGGGTTGCTATAAGATAAAACAAAACTTGCAATTATAATATTCAAGGCCAGCACTCAGAAAGAAAGAAAACTGGATTAATTGGTGGCACATTCTTAAATATTGTGTTATAATTATCTTTGAAGGATAGATGTTTTAGATGAAAAAGGTAATTTTGAGCTGCCGCAGTATTGAAGTGACCTGGCAGTAAAAAGATGGGATTATATTTTGGATCTTCTTGTTATCAGTTGATAGATATCGTATAAGATCACTGTCATGACAATAATGGCTGGAAGATATAAAGCAAAGTGATACTCGAAGTTTTTCGAAACTCAGGTTAAGTCCATGGCCAAAAAATAGTGTCTCCGGCTCAGGATCTGTCAGGCTGAGCGTGAGCTCAGGGACAGGCTTTTGCGAAGGTAGCGCAATTTTTTGGCCGAAAACTAAACTTATGCCGGGGAAAAACTTCATTGTAAACGAAGCTTTATATCTTACAGTACAACTAAATGAGGTTTTTTACACACCTATTATACAACTGAAGACAAGAAGATCGATAATTTTTTTGCAATTCCGTGCTATTAATATTATTATAGTAATATCGAGGGGGGGTAATTTAATCAAAATGAGTTACAAGAATGATAGAATCAATTGCCCTGGAATTGTTTTGATTATATCATTTGTGACGATTATGCTCCTATTAAGCTTAACTGTTTCAGAAGTTCTGGCTTCGAATAGTTCATTTAAAACCGTCAGAGATATGGCCGGAAGAGAGGTTAAAATACCTGCAGAACCGGATAGAATAATAGGACTGGGCGCAGGATCTTTGCGGATGCTGTCTTACTTTCAGGAGATAGAAAGAGTAGCAGGGGTTGAGGATATCGAGACGGATGAGGATTATTACGATACTCCTTATCGTATTGCCAATCAGGAGTTCAAAGATAAAACAGTGATCGGGCCCCAGCATGGAGGGGATGCCGAATTAATTTCCGGAGTAGATCCAGATATTATATTGTTTTTTGGAGACGTTTCAGAAGCCGATAGATTGGCTGCATCTTTAGAGGCTCCCGTTGTTTTACTGGATTATGGAGATCTTTATAATTACCGGGATGATTTTTATCAGTCTATAGAATTAACCGGTGAAGTGCTGAATAGTAATGAAAGAGCTGAAGAGTTGATAAGCTTTTTTGAGGAAACTATAGCGGATTTAAAAGAGAGATCAGAATTGGTTGAGCTAGAGGAGGCTCCTGCCGTTTATGCCGGAGGCATGTCATACAGAGGCAGTCATGGTTTCACTTCTCTTAGAACACCTTTTCCTCCTTTTGAATTTATTAGAGCCGATGATGTAACCCGCGATTACCTTGACTATGAAGCTATGACCCAGGTGGAAATCAGCAGAGAAATGATACTGGACTGGGATCCTGATTATATATATCTGGACACAGGTAATCTGCCTCTGATCAGGACAGACTTTGAGAGATTTCCGGAATACCGAAATTTAACTGCGGTTAGAGAAAATAGAGTATACGGCCTGCTGCCCTATGCCTCCTATAATGTCAATTTTGGGAATGTCCTGGCCAACAGTTATTACATCGGAAGTAAAATTTTCAGCGAGGCTTTCGCTGATATCGATCCTGAAGATAAAGCAGATGACATTTTTAAGTTTCTTTTTGGTGAAGCCGTTTATGCAGAGGTGGAAAATAGGACAGGTGGCTTTGGTTCGATCGATATTTAATTTATGAAATAAATGCAGGGAGGTTAATCGGTGAAGCAGCAAACGGAATCAGATAAAGAAATGGAAGAAGAGCTGCTTAATAAACACGAGGGCAGCAGAAAACAAAAAATAATTTTAATCATAGCTGCATTTATGATTTTAATATCGCTTTTTGTTTTTTCAATCGCTGTGGGAGCTTTGAATATTTCTTTTCGCGAGGTTTTAAAATCTCTTTTCAGAATGGAATCCGCCTCTCAAAAGATAGTGGTCTGGAATATTAGATTACCCCGCATTACCGCAGGAATTTTATCCGGAGCAGGGCTGGCTGTTGCCGGGGCTGTTATGCAGAGCATTTTAAAAAACCCGCTTGGTTCTCCTTTTACACTGGGAATATCTCAGGCAGCTGGATTTGGTGCAGCTTTTTCAATAATTATTCTGGGCACTGGAACCCTGCAGAGCGGTGGAGATAGCGCGATTTTACTGGATCAGATCCATCTAACGGCCATTTCAGCCTTTGGCTGGGCTTTAGTATCCACTCTTTTTATCGTCCTTCTGGTGAGGCTAAAAAACGCTTCTCCGGAAACTATGATACTGGCAGGTATAGCTCTGGGCTCGCTTTTTACGGCCGGAACTACCGCGCTTCAATATGTTGCTGATGATGTGGAGCTGGCGGCTATTGTTTTCTGGACTTTTGGTGATGTCGGAAGGGCCACCTGGAGCAACAATGGTCTTATATTGCTTTTGCTGCTGCCCTGTCTGGTTTATTTTTATTTAAATTCCTGGAATTATAAGATGATGGCTTCCGGTGACGAAACCGCCAGGAGCCTGGGAGTTCCTGTGAAAAGATTGAGGCTGATCGGAATGCTGATAACCTCGCTTATTACAGCCCTAATAATTTCTTTTGTAGGTATAATTGGATTTGTAGGCCTGGTGTCTCCTCATATAGGCCGTAAACTAATCGGGCCGGATGAAAGATTTCTGCTTCCTTTTTCTGCTCTTGTGGGAAGCATTCTTCTGCTGGGGGCTGACACCGCTGCCAGAACAATTTTGTCTCCGATAGTGCTGCCGGTGGGCATATTGACTTCTTTTCTGGGAGTTCCGCTGTTTCTTTATCTGGTAGTTAGGGGGAGGGAATACATGTGGAATTAAAAGTTAAAAATCTTGAATTTTCCTATGATGAAGATCCGGTGTTGAAAGATCTGAATTTTTCCTTGAGCGGAGAGCCTCATCTAAACGCAGTACTCGGCCCCAATGGTTCCGGTAAAAGCACGCTTTTGAAGTGTATAAATGGAATATTATCACCTGACAGCGGTGAAGTTAGACTGGGAAGTACTGAACTGACCAGCCTAACCGCAGCTAAATTATCCCGTTTAATAGCCTATGTGCCTCAAAAAGAAATGCTTAATTTTCCTGCGCCGGTTTTTGATATGGTTATGATGGGGAGAAAACCTCATGCAGGTTTTAGACCTTCGGACGAGGATAAAAAGAGAACAGCTGAAGTGATCAGGGATATGAAACTGGAAGAGATAGCTTTCCGAAATTTTAACTGTCTCAGCGGCGGTCAGCAGCAGAAAGTGTTAATAGCGCGGGCTTTAGTTCAGGATCCTGAGCTGATGCTGCTCGATGAGCCTACCAGCAGTCTTGATTTGAAACATCAGCTGGAAGTTATGGAAATTATCTCTAATAAGCTCAAAAGAGGGATTCCGGCCCTGGTGGCAATGCATGACCTAAAGCTGGCAGGAAGGTTTTGTCAGGAATTTGTTATTATGAATGAGGGAGAAATATATGCTAAAGGTGGTCAAGAAGTGATTAATAGCAGGAGCATAGCAGAGGTATATGGAGTGGAAGCGGAAGTTGAGATTAGCAAAAGCGGACCAATAATTCACCCCGTAAAAAGTGCCTGTACTAAAGCAGTATAATTTATCAAAAAACAGGAGTGATAAATTAATGAAAAAATATAACGAGAATGAAAACTGGCAAGGGTGCGTGGAATTCCACGGTCACAGCTGTCCCGGGCTGGCTATTGGCTTTAAAGCTGCAGGACTTGCCAGAGAAGAGTTGAGTGTAACGGAGGCTGAAGACGAAGAGATTGTTTGTGTAACTGAAAACGACGGCTGCGGTGTGGATGCTATCCAGTATTTATTGAGCTGCACCTCTGGAAAAGGAAATTTGATATTCAGACCGACAGCTAAACAGGCATTTTCTTTTTTCGTTCGGGATGAAGAGATGGGTATAAGGCTGGTTTTCGAGGAGGATAATCTTTTAGAAAGAGAAGAGGTTACTGTTGAGAGTATTTTGAAAAGAAGCGAGAAGGAACTTTTTAAATGCAAATCACCTCATTACAGGATGCCCGAAAGAGCAGAAATTTTTTCTACAGTGAAATGCGAAAATTGCGGTGAGGGTGCTGCCGAATATGCCATCCGTTTTCAGGAGGGGAAACCGGTTTGTCTGGATTGTTTCGACGGCTACAGCAGACTGCAGAAAGAAAATTTATCCGATAACAGGTTCTGAAATATTTTCACAGATGAATAACCAGCAAATAACAGCTGTTAATTTCCTTGACATTATCCTTTATCCTGTGATAATCTGATAAAGGATATAGAGATGATAAAAGTATCTTTTCAGGTATAATTATATTTTTTTCAACTACGATGAAAATGGTTTTCATTTGTTGTGCATTAGAGGTGGAGATTATTTTTCATACGGAGGATTTTTATGTGGCTGTGATCAAAAAAATTACCGGTAAATTTGAAAGAGCATGTAGAGGTAACAAAAGGCTTTTTAAGATTTATTCGCTTCCCTACAGAAATGCTGTCTTGAGGGAAGTGAAACTGGGTAATATAGGGGAAGATGATGTTGTTCTCAATATTGGCTGTGGTGGTCTTCCTTTTACGGCTTATTATCTGGCCAGGCTCAGCCAGGCCAGGGTTGTAGCTGTCGACGTGGATTTGGAAGCAATAAATTCAGCCCAAAAATTATTTTCAGAAAATAACTTTCCTTCTCTGGAGTCCGAGATTGAATTTGCAGTCATGTGCGGCTGCAGGGCAGCAGTTGAGCTAAATTACGATATAATAGTAGCTGCTCTACAGACCGAAAATAAGCTTGAAATGATTAAAATTCTGGATGATAACCCTGGCGGCTGGAAATTTATCACCAGAGAACCGAGGAAAATTTTCGGTTCACAATACGAGTCTTTGAGTTCTAAAGTAAATCCCTCCGATAGTGTCGGTCATTATTTTCCGACTTTTGATAGATCAATATTGATCGAATCGGGAGGATTGTCATTTTGAACAATATATTTAAGCGTATTTTCCGGGGTAAAAACCCGATAAAGATATTGCTTGCTTTAATTATTTTTGCTTTCCTTTTTGCTTCTGCTGGGGATGATCTGCTCAAAGGGGCCTCCGAACTCAACCTTGTAATTATCATTTTGCTTTTTCTTCTGCAGGTTATAACTCTGATTCTCGTGGCCTACCAGTGGCATTATATTTTTAAAACAAAAATAGATGTGAATATAACCTTCAATGCCATTTTTCGGATTAATCTGGCTGCAAAATTTATTGAGAGTATTACTCCTGCTGCTAAACTGGGGGGAGAATCAGCTCGAATACTATTGTTTTCACGCCTTACTGGTAAAGATGCCGGCAGCATGCTCGCAGGTGTTAGCCTGCAAAAGACTGCTTCCATGCTGGGATTAACTATTTTTTTGCTGCCTTTTATTTTACTCTGGCCCTATAATCTCGACCTGGAATTTTTGGCAGGGAGTAACACCTTATTTCCCTCGTTGAGAAGTGAATTAACACTAATTATAGTCCCTGCATTTATAATTATTTTGTTCTTGCACGGCAAACTGAAAGATTCACTTGCCGATAGAATCAAAAATTTGTATGAAAACACTCTATCTTCTCTGATTGATATTTTCACAGTTAAGACCCTTTTTGCTTTAACTTTAATTGCCTTATTATTCTGGGGATTGTATCCGATAAAAGTTTATGTTATTGCTGGAGAACTTGGAGGAGAAGTGAGTTTAATTGAAGCAGCTGCGGCGACATTTTTGGCCTATATGGTCAGTATGGTTCCGCTTACTCCGGGCGGTCTGGGGAGTTTTGAAGCAGTTATGGCTCTGGTTCTTCGTGAAGCTGGCATGTCCTGGGAGGGCGGGGTCACGGCAGCTGTTCTGTTGAGGATTTTCACCTTCTGGCTGCCACTGCTGGCTTCGGTTCTTTCTGCTATGAGCTTATCACTGGATGTCAATTCCCTGGGAAGCTCCGAGCAGTAGAATCGCCAGTTTTTATCAATGTCATTATTAATTATTCAAACAATTTGGAGGTTTTTCAATGAGCAATCAAGTCAGCGTAAATAAAAAATCAGCTGAAAATTTTTGTACTCTGGAAGAAATGCCGGAAAATCATCAGGCATATGTTGTGGAGGCTCCCAATCACAAACTGCTTGCTCCTCTGGGCATAAGAAAAAATAAAAAAATTGAAGTTAAATCAAAACAGCCATTTAATGGGCCGATTGTTATTGAAATTGAAGGAAGACAGGTTGCTGTTGATAGAGATATTGCCAATAAAATTTATATAGATAACAGGAAAAATATACATGCCACCGGCTGATAAAGAGGTCAATAAAATCCTTCTGATCGGCCCTCCTAATGTGGGGAAAAGTGCTCTTTTTAATAAATTGACAGGCCTGGAGGCGGTTATTTCAAATTATTCCGGCACAACAATAGATTATAAGGAAGGCTTTTTGCAGGGAGGAGAAGACGTATATCATATTATCGATGTTCCGGGCACATATACATTAAATGCAACCAATGAAGCTGAAAAAGTTGCTGTGGAAATGCTGTCGGGAAATCCTGACCTGGTAGTTGCTGTACTGGACGGTAATAATCTTGAAAGCAGTATATATCTTCTGCTGCAGGTGCTGAAACAGAACCTGCCTACTCTGGTTGTGGCCAATCGAATCGATCTTCTAGAGGAGAAGGGGCTAAAGATCGAAAAAGACAAGTTTTATTCCTGGCTGGGACTGGATCTTTTGGAAACTGTAGCTGTTGAAGATAAGGGCATAAAAAAGCTCAAGCTGAACATAAAACGGGCGGTCAATAATAAAGAAGATTATCGGCCGACAAAAGATGTTCCTGCCAGCTGGGAAGCGGCAGAACAGCTTAATTCGGAGATCATTCAGAGTAACAAAGCTGACATTGGTGAAAACAATTCCTCCAGAAAAATTTGGGGGGATAGATTGTGCAGTCCCTGGCCGGGAATCCCCCTGGCAATTATTATTTTAGGACTGGTTTTTGCTGTGGTAGTGGGATTGGGGATGGGTTTTAGACAGTATGTCTTACTGCCATTTTTTGAAAGTCTTATATTTCCTCTAATTATATCTTCGGTTGAAAGTATGGTTCCATCGGGAATATTTCGAAACATTCTTATCGGAGAGTATGGATTTTTGATCAAGGGACTTGAATGGCCTTTCGCACTGGTTTTACCCTACGTGATTTCTTTTTATAGCGGTTTGAGCATACTTGAAGATGTGGGTTATCTGCCCAGGCTGGGAGTGCTGCTGGATGGTCTTTTCAGTAAAATTGGCATTTCTGGAGGAAGTATTATCCCGATTTTACTGGGTTATGGATGTGCCATTCCGGGAATAGCTGCTACCAGAGCCCTCCCCACCCGCAAAGAAAGAATAGCTGTTTCTACTTTGATATGTTTGTCTGTACCCTGCATTTCACAGACTGGGGCGATGATTTCTCTTCTGGCCGAGCACTCAATTTTACTGACTGCATCAGTATTTTTAATTTCTCTGACAGCGATAATAACGGTAGGTCTGGTTCTTCAGAGATTGCTTTCTGGAAACAGAGAGTCAACCGTCGTGGAGATTCCACCGCTGCAGTTTTCAGGAACTGAAATTCTTTTTCGCAAAATATTTATCAGGGTTAAATCTTATTTGACCAACGGTGCTTTAATGATGATATACGCCATAGGAGGAGCGGCAGTATTTTATGAAATAGGTGTGCTGGAATATTTGGGAAGAATTCTGGAGCCAGTTGTGGAAAATTGGCTTCTTCTGCCTTCTGAGGCTTCTATACCGTTGATGCTGGGAGTTGTGCGTCGTGAACTCGCAGTTTTGCCGCTTTTAGAGATGAATTTAAGTTCCGCCCAGCTTTTCGTGGGAGCGCTGGTGGCTCTTTTTTATGTGCCCTGCATAGCAGTGCTGGCTATGATGGCGCGGGAGTTCAATCTATCATTAACGGTTAAAATATTCTTTTTTACCATAGGCTTTTCATTTCTGGCCGGAGGCATTGCAGCCAGACTTGCGGTTCTGGCAGGATTTTTGATTTAAAATCCTGTAACTTTCGGGAAGGGAAAATTGCGATATACGAGGAAGTAATTAAATGGGTGGTGAAAACTTTGAAAAAAAGAATTGAACTAAATGAGGCTAAATCATTATTGGCATCCCATATAAAAAAATTTGCTCCGCTCGAGGTACCTATTATGGAAGCCGCAGGCAGGGTTAGCGCGAAGAAAATAAAGGCTCCTATGGATCAACCTCCTTTCGATAGGTCTCCCCTCGATGGTTTTGCCCTGAAGGCTGAATGCTCCAGAGGAGCTTCTGAGGATAGCCCTGTAGAACTGGAAATTATAGACTGGATTTACGCCGGAGATGCAGGCGAAACGAAAATCGGTGATGGTCAGGCTGCCAGGATAATGACTGGAGCTCCCATTCCTCCCGGTGCAAATTGTGTTATTCGTCAGGAGAACACAGCCTGGGATGAAAATACAGTCAAAATTTTTGACTCGCTCAAACCCGGTCAAAATTACGCTCCCGCAGGAGAGGATATAAATAAAGGCGATCTTCTGGTGGAAAAAGAGACTCTGCTCAAATCATCGCAAATTGCTGTTCTGGCCAGTATGGGCCTGCAGGAAGTTGAAGTAATGCCTAAACCTGCTGTTTCTGTTCTTACCACCGGAAATGAATTGGTGCCCCTGGGTAATGATCTGGAAAGAGGAAAGATTTACAACAGCAACAATTATATGATGACCACCAGATTGGATGAAATAGGAGCCGACGTAGTTACAAACCGGGTTGTTTCTGACAAAAAAACATTGATCGAGAAAAATATAAAGGAACTGGTGCCTGAGAGTGATTTTATTGTAACTACTGGAGGAGTTTCAGTTGGAGAAAAAGATTTGATGCTGGAAGTGTTTTCGGAACTGGGAGCAGAAATACTTTTTTGGAAATTAGATCTTAAGCCCGGAACCCCTATTGCATGTGCAGTATACGAGGATACTATAATTTTTGGGCTTTCCGGTAATCCGGCAGCAGCATTGATCACCTTTGATTTGCTTGTGAGAAATATTGTCGTGCAGGTAAACGGTTTAAATCATCTGGATCTTAAAAGAACCAGAGCCACTTTCGTGGACGATTTCCCCCGCAGCAGCAGCACCAGGAGAATGCTGAGAGGATGGTTTGTAAACTCTGAAGACGGAGGTATAGTCAGGCTGAGCCGCGGCAAACAAAGGCCAGGGGTGTTGAAGTCGACTCTTGAATGCAACTGTCTGATCGATATACCAGAAGGATCTCCTCCTGTCTCAGAAGGACAGGAAGTTGAAGTGTTGAAGCTGCCGGAGATGTACAGCATTTAGTTATCTTACGTGAGTGTGCACCTGTCTGATAAATAATTCAAGATTGGGGGTTAAAATATAGATATATTATGAATTCAGCGTTAAAATTAAAGGGATATACTTTTATACTTCTCGCTTCTTTTTTTTGGGGGACTTCCGGAACAGTTCAAACTTTTGCTCCTTCAGGAGCAGCGCCTGCTACGGTAGGAGCTATTAGGGTTGGTCTGGGGGGAGCAGCCCTATTTGTTTCTGCTATTATCAGGGGTAAGCTGCCCCCGGGCAAAGATTGGCCTTATGGTAAAACGCTGGCTGCGGCTGCTGCAATGGCAGCCTATCAAATATTTTTCTTTTCGGCAGTAGCAGAAACAGGTGTTGCTGTAGCTACTGTTGTTACTATGGGCAGTTCTCCTGTAATGGCCGGCATATTTTCCTGGATTATATATAAAGAAAAGCCCGGAATTTACTGGTATCTGGCCACCGTGGCTGCTATAACAGGCTGTGGATTTCTGCTTTTGCCAGATGCTGAAACAATAGTTGAACCTCTGGGAATTCTGCTTTCGCTGGGGGGAGGATTGGTTTACGCTCTATATGCTGTTGTGAGCAAGGATGTTTTGGCTGATAAATCTGCTGAAACTCTTTTGGGGATTGCTGGCTTGATCAGCGGTTTAATACTTTTTCCGGTGCTGGTCTGGAGCAATACAGAATGGCTTTTTGAGAGCGCTGGTTTTAAGATAGGACTTTATCTGGGATTTATTTCTATGGCCGTTCCTTATTTGTTATTTAATCTCGGACTGCGTCTTGTTCCTGTTGCCAGCGCTATGACCTTAACTCTGGCCGAACCTCTTACCGCTGCTCTTCTGGGAATCTTTCTCGTGGGAGAGAGGCTGGCCCTTTTAAATTATTTTGGCCTGTTCTTGATTCTTCTGGGAATTTCGCTGCTGACGATAAAAAATTGAACAGTCAAAGGAAATAAAAAAACTCCGGCCCTTTTGTTTTTGAGCCGGAGTTTTTCTCAGGTGTTATGATTTGATGTTTTGATCAGATGTTTTTGTTCTCTTTAACTTCGGCTCTGGCGGCGGCTATTCTGGCGATGGGTAATCTAAATGGAGAACAGGAAACATAATTCATCTCCTCCTCGTGACAGAATTTTATCGAAGGAGGATTTCCTCCATGTTCTCCGCATATACCTATCTCAAGAGAGGAGTCAGCCTGGCGTCCTTTTTCTATTGCAATTTTCACTATCTCGCCCACTCCCTCTTTGTCAATGGTGGTAAAGGGATCCCGCTTGATGATTTCTTTTTCCTGATATTCTCTTAAGAACTTTCCTGCGTCATCACGGGAGAAACCGTATGTCATTTGAGTTAAATCATTGGTGCCAAATGAGAAGAAATCCTCCGCATTGCTGGCTATCTTATCCGCTCTAAATGCAGCTCGCGGTACTTCGATCATGGTCCCCACTTCGAAATTTACTTCGGAGTTTTGATTATCCAACACTTCCTCAGCTGTTTCCTCTGTTAATTCTTTCAATTTTGAAAATTCCTCGCTGATGCCCACCAGAGGTATCATTATTTGCGGTCTGACTTCATAACTGTTTTCGCTGCTAACTTCGGCAGCGGCAGAAATAATGGCTTTTACCTGCATTTCATAAATTTCAGGATATGATATTCCCAGTCGGCAGCCCCTGTGGCCGAGCATGGGATTAACCTCATCCAGTTCAGCTATTGTATCTCGAACTTTTTCCGGGGTTGTTTCCAGATTTTCAGCCACCTTTTCAATTTCCTCGTCTTTTTCCGGAAGAAACTCATGAAGGGGAGGATCAAGGAGACGAATTACGACTTTACGATCTTTCATTTTCTTAAATATATTGGTGAAATCTTCTTTCTGATAGGGGAGAAGCTTTTCTAAAGCTTTTTTCCTCTCTACTCTGTTCCCGGCCAGAATCATCTCTCTTACTACAGATATTCTTTCTTCATCAAAAAACATGTGCTCGGTACGGCATAAACCGATTCCTTCAGCTCCAAACTCAAGAGCTGTTTGGGAATCTTCGGGGGTATCTGCATTAGCCATTATCCCCAGTTTGCGCACTTCATCCGCCCATTCCAATATTTGATTGAATTCTTCAGATAATTGAGCAGCACTGGTTCTTATCTCACCTTCATATACTTTTCCTGTATTGCCATTTAGAGATATTATCTCGCCCTGTTCGTAAATTTCATCGTCTTTCCAGAATCTTCTGGATTCCTCTTCGACCACCAATTCTCCCGCGCCGGCAACACAACATTTTCCCATGCCCCGGGCGACGACGGCTGCATGAGATGTCATACCTCCTCGAGAAGTGAGAATGCCATCAGCCGCATTCATACCTTCAATGTCTTCCGGAGAAGTCTCACCTCTGACCATTATAACTTTTTCGCCTTTTTCTTTTGCTTTTTTGGCTTCCTGAGGATCAAAATATATTTTCCCGGTAGCAGCTCCTGGTGAGGCGGCCAGGGCGGTGGTTATTATCTTTTCTTCATCAATATCTTTTTCGTCAAAAGAAGGGTGAAGGAGCTGTTCTAGCTGTTCAGGTTCTACTCTTAAAAGTGCTTCTTCTTCATCAATTATGCCTTCCGAGACCAGATCCGTGGCTATCTTAACTGACGCCTTAGCTGTTCTTTTTCCCGTTCTGGTCTGGAGAAGATAGATTTCTCCTTCTTCTATTGTAAACTCTATGTCCTGCATGTCTTTATAATGGTGTTCTATTTTATCAACAATTTCCATAAATTCTTCATACACATCTGGCATAATATCATCAAGTTCTTTTATATCATGAGGAGTTCTGATGCCGGCCACAACATCCTCCCCCTGGGCATTTACAAGGAACTCTCCATATACTTTATCTTCTCCCGTGGAGGGATTTCGGGTGAAAGCCACGCCGGTAGCTGAATTTTCTCCTGTATTTCCGAAAACCATGGTCTGTATGTTAACTGCCGTGCCGAGATCATCCGGAAGGTTATTTATTTTTCGATATGATATTGCTCTTTCATTGTTCCAGGAATCGAATACGGCCCTTATCCCTTCCATAATTTGTTCTCTGGGATCCTGCGGAAATCCCTGAGAGCTGTTTTTGGCAATTATGTCCTTGTAATCTTCGATCAAATCCTTTAACATATCTTCGCTCATTTCGGTATCTTTTTCAATATCATAATTATTCTTCAAGTCTTCCAGAGCCCGATCAAATTTATGAGAAGAAATTGACAGGACGACATCCCCGAACATCTGCAGGAGACGGCGATAACTATCAAGGGCAAATCTCATATTGTCAGTTTTTTTCCCCAGACCTTCTACGGTTTCATCATTCAAACCGATATTTAAAACTGTGTCCATCATGCCTGGCATGGAAACAACTGCTCCTGATCTGATAGAAACCAGGAGGGGGTCTTTGGGATCTCCCAGTGTTTTCCCGGTTTTCTCTTCCAGATCTTGTAGATGATCTATGATCTGTTCTTCCAGTTCGGCGAAAATCTGATTATCCTTTTCGAAATATTCCAGACAGGCTTCTGTGGTTATGACGAATCCAGGGGGCACGGGCAGGCCAATTCTTTTCATTTCGGATAGGTTGGCCCCTTTACCGCCTAAAAGATCTTTCATACCTCTGGAGCCTTCATCAAAATCATAAACAAGGTTTTTCAAGATTAACCCTCCTGAAAAATTGTAAAATATTATAAAATACATTTTAATTATAACTCACTCAAAGTGCTTTGTCAATTTTTATGAGAAGTTCGACGATGTCAAGTAAATGTGGGTTGGGGAATAAAAAGAGGACTCCCCCCATGAAAATATTATCTCGATGCCCCCTTCATAAGATGATAAATTGCGTTTCTCTTCCCCTTTTTCAGGGC
>NZ_FNGO01000027.1 GCF_900103135.1 Halarsenatibacter silvermanii
TCCCGGCTCATCCGGGAGATATCATGCGTAATAAGGTAATAAGAAGGTTGATAGGTGGTGATTTATAGGACTGACATAGGATTGGGTTTTGTTGAAAATATTATAAAGAGTGATAACCTCAATAGGGACGAGCAGTTTATGCTGCTGCTCCCTTTGGGGCTAAAACCGAGATGACGTTGGAGCAAGAAATAGCACTGCCCTCGCGAGGGCACTTCCTGAGCCCACGCTCGGCTCACCACCTCCCTGTGGCTCGATTCTATTTCTGGCCTATTATTCAAGCATAAACCCTTCCCCACAGCTAAGATGCACCAGCACAGTCCAGCCCGCCCACTCTCCCGCGCTTTACCAGGGCTTAAAGATAATCCCCCGATCCCGCAATAGCTGCTTTATCCTATAGGCGGATTCCTGCTCACTCTCCAGATCGACCCACCACAAATAAAAATCCCGGATTTACCGCTCACCCGGGATTTTTCACTCCTGTATTTGCCGCCGCTTTTATGATCAACATTACAATCATCGACTGCATTCTCCCCACAAACCTCTCCTCAGACAACCCCCTCCAGATAATCCCCGGCTTCGTCCAGACATTCATTTATATCTTCACCGCAGGATTCGGGCTCATGAGGGCAGTCAACACAGAAAAAACGGTGCGTATGACTGGAGACGTTTTCAATCCCCAGAGCCTGACAGATCTCATTCTTCTTGCCGAGCCGGCGCCGAAAAGTAATATAATGAGGAATGCTTTTGTCATCCGCCAGCTCCTCACAGGTAGGAGGCCTGCCCAGCTCCATCGTCTTTTCATAAAAGCAGTCGTAAAGGAACTCATCTTCGAATACCATATCCTACATCTCCTCTCCCTGTAAAATTTCTGAAGGATCGACTATAATAATATCGTCCTTTTCCGACCACTTTCTCCCCGTGATGGTGACGGTCAGATCCAGCCCGGCAAAATCGAGCTCGACCTCCTGTTCGGACTGATAGTTATCGATGGAGTGATCGGTGATATTGCCGCCAAAGACTGCCTCCTCCTGATTTTCACCGGCAGGGCCTTCCAGATTAATGTTTTCGTCCAGCATTTTTTTCACCTCCTCCAAATTTCTCAAGCTGGACCCATCATACCGCATAATCGCCGGGCTGTAAAGGCTTTTGACCCTACCTGCAGGAAATCTGTCAAATCTGAGAGCTGAACTGTCAGAAATTAAAGGAAAGTTTACTGCCGGTTCAGACAATTTTTAATGCCTTTTACCATTATGTGATAGGGACATTCGAATATTTTCGTTATAATCTCTATATCGGACTGGGTGAACTGCGATTTGCCGTTTTCCTTACGGCAGTAGCTGCTTTCTGACATGTAAAGTTTTTCAGCCATCTCTTTCTGGCTTAAGTTGTAAATTTTTCTGAGCGATTTTAGGCTGGCCAGAAAGTTGTCGGTGTTTTTGTCGCCGTTCTCATTTTGAGACATAATCTCCCCTCCTTTCCATAAAGATAAATTATTTACCTGAACATTGTACTATATTTTATAATATTTGTAAAGAGAAATTATTAACTTGTTTCAAAATTAATGCAAAAAGGAGGGTAAACTGCTGGTAAAAATGGCCTGCGGTCTGAAGCCGGAGAATAAAGTTAAAACTTAGCCTCTCAGTTCAAAGCCTGTCTTAATTTGACTTCAAAACAAACTCCGAACAGTCGGTGTTTTCTCTAATAATTCTTCCCTGTCGGTTATTTATCTAATATTTCTGCCAGCCTGTTTACCACATATTTATATTCCTTCCAGCCGGCACTCTGCAAATGTTCAACTACTGTTGACCGGGAGGAAAGGTTCATTTCTCTTTTTATCTCCTCCTGAGTTAACCCTTTCTGTTTAAATTTCACTGACCTATATTGTTTCTCAGTCCAGTTTTTGACGTATTCCAGCAATAGAGCCAGGATCAAGGAATAGACCTCATTTAAATCACCGGCAAATAATTTAATATTAACAGGCAGCTGCCGGGAAAAACAACTGCCTACTGTCTCTCTGGCTCTATGAAAGGCATTTCCGTCCATACCGATCGCTTTATCATTAATCCGGGTGGTTATATCCCCGGCTCCCACTCCTAAATAGAGATTATCGATTTTAAAGTTTAATTCTACCAGCAGATAAATAAAATCCTCAAAAGATTCTAAGTCCTGATAAACAAGCCCCTGGAATTCCTGATAATCATTATTTTCCGCAGATAGGGAAGTGCTTATAAACTCAGATCTTATAATATCATCATACTCCTGGTTGATATAATTTAATAAATTAGTTATTTTACCTTCCTCAGCAGCTTTTAATAACCAGGCTCCAATTAATGCTATATAATCACCCTGATAGCGCTCGGTGGTTTCTGTAAATGAATAGCGGGAAATATCCTTATATAATTCATATACCTTTGATAATAAGCGCCAGTTTATGCGGTTTAAAGATTGACTTATACTGGACTGGGATGTATCCAGGGTCTCGGCTATTTTCTTCTGGGTTTCTCCCCTCACCAGCTGATAAACTATATATTGCTGACGGTTATTTAAATTACTCAAAATTCTAAAATATAGGTGTAGGGTCAAACTAATTATATTGAAAAATATACTTTCCTGCTCCTCAGCAAGGTAGTGTACTTTAAATTTATTTTTTTTGGCAGTTTCAACCGCCTTCAGGGCATTTTTATAACCCTGCCCTTTTTTATTACTCTTACTTTCTCCATAACCTATCCCGTATCTTATAGCAATTTCAGAAAACTGGATATCAATATACTGCAGCAAATCCAGTATTACCTCATGTCCGCTTAATACTCCAAAAAACTCATCACCGAGAGTGAGTTCAAAAGGGGTCACAAGCTGATCTTGATATTTTCTATTAACATCACTTATGACAGATTTTACTTTTTGTTGGGCTTCTTCTCTATTATTAATTTTTTTAGAATTTATTATATCTCCGATAATAACTATATTCTTGTTTTGCAAAATGACCACCCCAATTCTACCACAGATAGTAAAATACTTTAAGCAGGCTGGCGGAGGAAATGGCCATAAAAATACTGACAAAGGAGCCGATTAGATAATACTCCACAAATGCCTCACCCACATTACCTGTTTCTATTTCTTTAAATCTAATCAATGATTTAGCGGTAAATAAGAGTCCTATCAGGGAATAATACCCTAAAATAATAAAAAGTATTATCAAAAGCCTTTCTAGATTTCCTATTGCTTTACCTCTGTCACCTTCACTGCTTATATCACTTTTATATTTCTTTAGAGTTTTTCTCACAACAAAAGTGCTGCCCTGGAAATTAAAAATAATAACCGCAGCTGCTATAGCAAGAAATCCTATTCTCTGTATATCAAGCAATGTCAGCCCTTCATAGGTTCTTTGCAGTTCAGTAAAGAAAGCTAAAATATGTTGATTTATCTGCGGGTCAAACCAGGGAATAACAGCAATAATCAATAATATATGCAGCAATTGATCGGATAGAAATAATTCTAATTCAAAGTCTTTGCCATATTTTCTCGACAAATATATTTTAGAATAATCAATAAGACCATGGATAACGGAAATTATTATGAGCACTGATAACAAATTTAGGCTAAAATAATGGATGGTTAATATCAATGATGTTAGAAAAACTATTAAAGTATGTTTTATCAGGTCTAAAATGTTCATCTGCTTATTTTGACTCAATTTATTGGTTTGCAATACAAAGTCAGCCAGTACATGGGCCAAAATCAGAAAGGGGTAGATCATAATATTCATCCTTTCGTATATGTCGGTTTATTATCTAATATTTATTCAAAGTCGGTTATTTATCTAATAAATATTGGTGTAGATTAATTATAGCAAATTAAAGGGAGTTTTTAAATCGCTTTTGCCTGCATAATCTTATATGTTGATATAGATATACGAAAATCGCAGTCGGGTTCATTGACTGCGGTTTTTTAGCTGGATATATGATTTGGAAAAATTAAGCGGGGAGGTTGACAGGCTTTAATTGAGCAGGGAATATTTAAAAATGATGGTTAAGTTCAAATCCTAAGTTCAAGTCCGGGAGCGGGCAGTTTATGCTGCTGCTCGAGTTGTTTTGCCGGGCTTAGGTGGCTTTAGGGCCAGAAATAGCACTGCCCTCGCGAGGGCACCTCCTGAGCCCGCGCTCGGCTCACCACCTCCCTGTGGCTCGGTGCTTTTTCTGGCCTATTATTCAGGCTTAAAGATTCAAAACAACTAAGATGCATCAGCACAGTCCTGCCCGCTCCCGGCTTTAAATTTCTCTCTTACTCATTGGGTTCTATTTAATGCTAAAGCCATTTCCTGGCTATTTGTTCAGGGCCTGTTTTAATTTATCCACGACGTATTCGATCTCTTCATCTTTCAGGTTGTTATAGAAGGGCAGGGCCAGGCTTTCACCGGCTACCTGTTCGGTCACAGGGTAATCGCCTTCTTTATAGCCGAATTTCTTGCGGTAGAAAGGCTGCAGGTGTATGGGTGTGAAGTAGGGTTTACATCCTATACTATCCCATCATTTGCCAGCTGGACGGTAAAATATTGTAGTTTTTCCCTTTATTATGTTCTGAATAAAAAAAGTTAAAGGTAAAAATCCTGCAAAGATTTATCTTTAACATCCTGGTTTATTCCAATATAAACTAAAGTGACAGAAGGAGAAGAATGATTGAAAATATCCTGGAGCAAAGCAACATCCTTATATTTCTGATAATGATGATATCCAAATGTCTTCCTTAGTGAATGACAGCCAAAATTTTCTATATCAAGATCTATATTGTCTGCAGCTTTATTTAAAATTCTGTAAACCTGTGACCTGGAGAGCGGTTTGTTATTGCCATTTCTTGATTGGAAAAGATGTTCTTCCTCCTTCATGTTCTTTATATACATATCAATATCTTCCCGCAAATTTAGATTAATGAAAAACTTTTTAGATTTTCCTGTCTTCCCCTCAGAAATGTATATATGGGTTTTATTTTTGACATCTTCTACCTTCAGTTTAAGCATATCTGAGATTCTAAGTCCGGTGTTGATTCCAACAACAAAAAGCAGATAATTTCTATAATTTTGGCCCATAAACTCTTTCTTTAATTCCTTGATTTTATCTACGTCCCTAATAGGCTCTACTATATTTACAGAAGTTTCCTCCTAACCCATTTTCTTTATTATAATATATTTAATTCAGTAAATCAAAATAATATGATGGGCTGAGGAGTAATTAATTAGGTGATGAAATTAATGTAATTGCTATTAAATCAAAAGCCTAAAGAAATTTTATCAGTTCACCAGAGTCATTATTGTGTTGAGTTAAGGCTAAAATTTTTGCTGTAAAGAAATAGAAAAGCTCCCCACTATGATGGGGAGTGATAAAAATAGTTCTGCAAAAAACTTTATTGGTCTTTTTATTCGCCTTTTTTCTTATAAACTTCAGCCAGCATTTTTTCTGCTTCTTCCTTAGAAATGTAATCTCCAGCTGCCCGATAGTCAACCTGCTTTTTCTTTACTTTTCTTTTCCATTCTTCTTCTGAAATCAACTTTTTCTCACTCATTATTTGATTCTCCTTATTTGTTTTTGTAATATTTCACAGTATTCTCTAAACCCTTTTTTAAATTAAAATTAGGAACCCAGTCTAATTGATTTTTTGCTTTGTTATTATTCAAACAGCTATGTTTTATGTCCCCAGATCTAGGAGCTTCATATGAAGTTTTCAATTTCTTATCAAAAATATCTTCTAAGAGGCTTATAATTTTTAATAGGCTGGTTTGTTTCCCGCAGCTAATATTATATACTCCATTTGTATTACTTGTCATTGCTTTCAGATTAGCTTCAGCGACATCATCCACATAAATAAAATCTCTCGTTTGTTTTCCATCACCATATACAATTAATGGACTTCCGTTTAAAGCCCTAGTAATAAAAATAGCTATAACTCCACCCTCACCCTCAGCAAACTGCCGGGGACCATATACATTGGCATACCTTAAAGCGGCGTAATCCAGATCATATTGTTCTTTATATATTTCCAGATAATATTCAAGGGTGAGCTTGCTAACACCATAAGGAGATTCAGGTGCTGCCAGATGTTCCTCCTGTAAGGGCAGCTCAGTAGGAGTGCCATAAACAGCTGCTGAAGAAGCATATACAACCTTCTTAACATCATACTCAACGCACATTTCCAATATGTTCAAAGATCCTACAATATTAGTCTCGGCATCAAATGCCGGTTCCTCCTGGGCCAGGACAGCATCGGCTTGAGCGGCCTGATGATACACATATTCTATCTCATGCTTGCGAAAAACATTTTTCAAGACTTGCTGATCTCTAATGTCAATCTCATAAAATTCAGCTTCATCATTCAGATTTTCTCTGCTCCCCCGCGAGAGATTATCGACCACAATTGTTTTCTCTCCATTCTTTATCAATTTATCCACTATATTTGCACCTATAAAACCTGCTCCACCGGTGACTAAATTTGCCATCCAATCACTCCTGATTTATAATATGGTCTTATCATGTACTTCAAATAGTTTATTCGGCTTTATCAATTAACGGCTTTACTCATTTTATCGACAACAAATTTGATTTCCTCATCTTTAAAGTTGTTATAGAACAGACTCTGACCTGCCCACTTCTCAGGTGATAGTATAATCGCCTTTTTCATAGCCGAATTTATTTCGGCATCCGTATAAAAAAGCTAAAAATCTTCAGCTCTTCTCTTATTATTCATTGCTGTCCTCAATATTTTCTTTAACTCCTTCACCTTTAAACACCTGTAATACAGTCAGGAATATTATTTTAATATCCAACCATAAAGACCTATTTTTAAAATACCAGAAATCATATTCAAATTTTTCTGAATCATCCATATCATCCCTACCATTAATCTGAGCCCAGCCAGTTACTCCCGGTTTTAGCTGATCTACTCCGGATTCTTTTCTGTTTTCTACCAGCATCTCCTGAGAAAACAAAGGCGGTCTGGGGCCTACAAAACTCATATCACCTTTTAAAATGTTATATAATTGCGGCAGTTCATCAAGGCTGGTCTTTCTTAAAAATTTACCCATACTTGTAATATACTTATCTCTATTATCCATTTCATTGGTGGGGACATCAGGGGTATCAGTTCGCATAGTTCTAAATTTATAAATCGTAAAAGCCTTGCTATTTTGCCCAACTCTTATCTGACTAAATATTGGTTTGCCTGGAGTATCAATTACAATCAAAAGAGATATTATAAGCATGAAGGGGAAAAGTAATATACTTAATATTATTGCTAAAATAAAGTCTAACATCCTTTTCATTTCAATCACCCAAAAATTAAGTAAATATTACAATAGCAAAATCCATTGTATTTAATCATATTTGCATTTTAACATTACGTCTACAAGATTGTTTAAGAAATAGGAATCAAACCCTTAATAAACGAAAAATAACATGTTAAGAAGATGAAGATATGAGTCAAATCATTTACACTGAATCATAAATTTCATACAAAATATTTTTAATTTCTTTTTTAGAATGCTTTTTAATGTATTTTAAATTACGCTGGCCAAATTTTTTCCTTTTCTCTGCATTTTTGTAAGCTTTTTCAATTGCTTCGCTAAAACCATGTACATTATTTGGATCTATTAAATAACCACCTTCCTCATCTTCAATCAAATCAACATTCCCCCTAATATTTGAACAAACTACTGGTAAACCAGAGGCCATTGCCTCCATCAAGGCAACAGATAGTCCTTCTCTTAATGACGGAAAAACAAATAAATTTGAAATATTATAGATTTCTTCAATATCTCTCCTAAACCCTAAAAGATGCACATTTTCTTTAACCCCCAACTTTCTTGCTTGCTCTTTTAAATATTCTTTTAGCGGACCCTTACCACAAATTAAATAGTGCAATTTTGGATTATTTAATTTAGCTAAGGCTTTAATAATAACTTCATGATTTTTGTTTTTATTAAGTTCACCCACTGAAAGCAGATTAAATGATTCGTTCGGCAAATTAAGTTCATTACATTTTTTATCTTTACTTACTTTTACATTTTTAAATCTTTCTAAGTCTATTCCAACCCCAGGTATATACTCAATTCTATCAGAATTGAATTTATCCTTAGCTAATTTGTAATCTTCTTTATTTATTGTAATAATCACATCAGTGTAATTTGCTAATAATTTTTCAATAGGATAAAATAATATCCAATTTTTTAGAGGTGCGCCTTCAAAAAAGTGAAAACCATGAGCCGTATAAATAACCGGCGTATTAATAAAATATCCTATTACTCTTGTTATAACTCCCCCAATAGGAGATTGGCAATGTATAAATTCATATTCATTATTATGGAGTATTGATTTTAACTGCTTAATCGCCTTCAAATGTAAAATTACACTTCCTAAATCTCTTGAAAAATCAACATGATGATATGGAATATTATTATTTTTTAATTCATCTTTGAACTCTTCTTTCCTTTCAGCTGAACTAGTACTTCCACAATTAAAATTAGCTGCCACGTGCACTTCGTAATTTAATTCCTTAAGAACCTCAATATTAGGCATGTTAAATTGATCTATCATAGATGCAACTGAAGTTACAATTAAAGTTTTTTTCATATTAACTAATTTACCCCTCTATTTTTCAGCTTCTTCTATAGACTCTTTAAAATCCAAAATTCTATATTCTTCTTTATATTCGCTAATACTTTTTTCATAAACTATATTACCAAATATTTTATTTAATATCGAAAATTTTTTGCTCATTAGTTTAATTATATTATTAAAAATGCTAACTAATTTTATGTTTTTTTCATTTACTACCGAGATCATTTTAACCATTTTGCTTGTTTTTACATACTCTTTATTCTGTGGGAAAAATATACCCCTTTCTTTGTTATCAACCATTAACTTAACAAATTCACAAAAATTATGAATGTGAATCATACTTCTTTGGTTATCAATATCAGGGAATATAGGGCTGATTTTAGCAAATTTTGATAGTCTACTATAATTGCCTTTAGCTTCACTTCCGTAAATCATTGGAGATCTTATGATAACCACTTTAAAGTTCTCTTTATCAAGCTTATTTAATCCCTCTTCTGCTAATAGTTTGCTTTTTCCATAAATGTCATCAGGTTTAGGTTTGGTCTTCTCATCTATAACTTTTTCGCAGCCTATTTGAGCAGCTTCTCCATAAACTTTCAATGAACTCATAAATATAAACTGATCTACTCCTTCAGCTTTTGCTTTTTTAGCTGTTTCTATACATAAATCTCTATTAACACTATAATATAAATCTTTCTTTTTGGAATTCGATGAAACATGTGCTATACCAGCTACATGAAATATAATATCATAACTTGAAAAATCACTGTTTTTCCATGAATCTCCTTTCAGATCTAAAGAGTCAACAAAGTATTCCTTAGATGATTTTCCCAACCAATTCTCAAAGTTATTTCCCACATAACTATTTTCCCCAGTAATTAAAATTCGTTTCATACAATCCCTCTTTCCATAATAAAAATATACAAAATTAAACGTCTATTTATCTCATATACTCACCATAATATAGATAAGTGTGCCTATCCCGTTATTCAATATGTCAGATATATCAAAAACTACTATAAATATTTATTTGAATATCATTTAACGCAAGTATAACGTCCTAGAAAATAATATAATGTTTCTGAGCCTTCAAGACAGATTTCAGATATGATATTGTAGTAATACCTACGATAGTAATGGCGGTTGTACGGTTGTGTTCCCCTCCCCTTCCCCGAGGGGAAGGGGAGCCCCCAGAAATTTCCAATAAATTTCAATCTCTATAACGCATTCCGCTTTCTTCTTGCTAAAATAGGAGGGCATTAACTCATATTCAAACACAAAAAGCATTTTCCAAAAAGAAGTTGGAATTGCCCTGAAACTTTTTTGACAACTTATCTGCCATTTTTATATTTCCCCAGAAACTGTTCTGCAACTTCACCAATTGTTTTTATTTCCAGTTTACCCGTACCACGTTTTTTATCTGCATAAGAAATTATTTTTTCTAAACCTGAAATCAATTTATCGGGGGCAGTAGCTATATTAAAGGGATGAAACCACAGATGAAAAATTTTATTCTCTTGAATTGCAGCATTAATTCCTTTTTTGGCTTTTTTGATCCGGGCTGAAATCGGTATATATTTTCTGAAACTATCCATTGATAAATATAACATAGATGCCGGGATATTTACCAGCCCTGCTTCTAACTGCGGTTCAACTACAGGAGGTGTAAGAGCAAAGAACTGATCGAACATATGACATACCTTTTTAAAATATTTGTTTACCCCCTCATACCAGGAAGGCTCACTACCGCGAAAAGCTTTAAATCCCGCCCTTTCAATCTCTGGCAGATGTCCAACCATATTTCTAGGGAAAACAAAACTTTTACTTTCAACCCCCCACTCTTCAGCAGTTTCTTCAAATCTAATCAGATCGCTTCTGACTGTTTCTTTTTTGGTAAACGGGTGTCCATATAATATATGAGCAAAACTGTGAGAGGCAATTTCTTGTTTCACCGGACAAGCTTTTATCTTTTCTATAATATCTCTGCCATACCAGGTAGGATCCTGCTCAATATTCGTTGCGGGATCCTGGGCAAACCAGTCTCTATCATAGTGATCATACTCACTCCGTTTAATTTCAGGATGCTTAATACCATTTTCCTCACGACATTCAGCAAGAAATAGATGGCCGATCACAGCCCAGGTGGCAGTAATATCATTAACAGCAAATAAATTTAATATGTGCTCAATAACATCTCGGGTTTTATAATAGTACTTGCTATTCCTCTCTCTAGATTCAGGTTTGTCCACCGTTCCCCATGCTAACTCAGTATCGAGACTAATTATAAACTTGCCATTTCCACTCATTTTATCATGCCTCTTTTTATAGTTCTTTTCTAAAAACAGTTTTTTTATCCTCTTAATTTTTAGAACATCATATAACCGCAATTATTATACTATATATAATCGCATTTTTATCAAATGCTTTAGGCGATTTATTCAACTAAAAAAGGAAGTAATTTACTTTGAATATTGAAGGGCTTTGAAGCTTTTATCGAATAATCGGCGCCTCATTCCTCCAGCCCATCCAAAAAATGTTCGGCCACTGCTCAGGCACACGGCTCCTCACTTAAGCATTTACAAAACTTTACATTTGGCTATCCCTGCCAGTTGCTTTGCATGCATAATCTATTTCTGAGAGTAGTAAATGCTTCCACTTTAGGGTTGCTCTTATTAACCATCTTCCCTCCCTGGAAGCCACCCGTTTCCTGGTTACTATGCGATTATCCGACTTTCCACAAACAAATAGATAGACCAACTTTATGCTAGGCTTATCCTACTTTTAGCGTAGGATTTGCAGGAGAGCCCAGGTTTCCACGCCATAACAATATGACTCATGCGGCTTCCTTTGAACCTAAGGCGTTAATGAGAACTTGCTTAACGTTCTCCTTTAATATTGCCTTCTACTACTACGACACCAACGGCCAGTCCAGTTAATTGTTTTCTCAATACTTTTATCTTTACTCTCATTACCGTCAGCCTTGCAGTTTATGTTCAACACTCATCACCATTTACCGGTAAATGTCCACTCGCTATGAGTGGAAAGTTTAACTTTTCTCAGGGGAATGATGCTATAAGATGTGAACTTATCTTGTAGCACTTCAGGGGAGTCAAGTTTCCTAAGAATTAAAATAACTCGCCAATCTCTCTTTGGAATTTATTAACATATTTTTCTAGACTAAATTTTTCCATTACAAATTTACTTCTAATATCTTTTTTATTATTTTCAATATCTATTTCATTGTTTTTTACAGTTTCAATAATTCCCGCAGCTAATTCTTCAGATGAACCTTTTTTCACTACTTTTCCATATTCTTTTGAAACAAGAATTTCATTTATACCCCCTACATCACTAGCAACTACTGGTATTCCATTAGCTAAACCTTCTATAATTGTACGAGGAAGCCCCTCTGAATAAGATGGCAGGATTAAAATATCCATCAAATCATAATAATCTGCAACATTTTCTACATAACCCGTCCAGATCAGATTTCTCTCAACACCATGTTTTTGAGCTAAATTATTTAGCTCATCGAAATATTCATTATCATGCCCCCCTCCTACAAACATTAATTTAGTTTTTTGTTTTAGTTTTTCTTTTATAATTGATAAAGCTTCAATAGCCACATGATGTCCTTTTCTAGGATTTACAGTCCCTACTAGCCCAATCACAATATCTTCTTGCGTTATATTCAGTTTTTCATACAATTTATTTTCATTTTCACTGTTTGAGTATATAAAATTATCAAAATCATATCCAGTATATAATACTTTAATTTTTTCACCATGTTTTTGCCGAAGATTTTTCGATATATCTCTCCTTACTCCTTCAGCTATACAAAAATATTTATCTATAAAATATAATAATATTTTTTCCATTAAATCATATACTCCTTTGATGTTCTTAGGTGTTGTACATCTTTTATAAGCTACAATAGGGACTCTTAATATAAAGCAAGCAATAAACACATAAAAAAAAGACCGAGCATTATTTACATACATCAAGTCTATTTTTTTGTTTTTCAGCCAAACACCTATTTTAAAGTTATACTTAAGTAAATCTTTTATTAACAATATTTTTTTAAAAAAATTGTAATTTAAAATTTTTCTATCAAAAGTTTTTAAACTATTAGAGGCTTCAATAATATCACAATCTAAACCTGCTTCTTGGGAGTAATTTGAGAAATCACCTTTGGAAGTTGTTAACATTATTGAAGTATATTTATTTTTATCTAAATTTTGAGCAAGTTTAATCATGCTTTTTTTAGCTCCGTAAACTAAATTATATCTAGAATCAAAAAAAACTATTTTTTTCATGAAAAACTCTCCTTATTGATATAATGACTCATTTATTTTTTTTTGCAACTCTTTATAATTACAACTTTCAGGAAGAACAAGTTTTCTTCGCTTAACTTCTTCATTAACTCCTTTATTTAAAACATCTCCCCAAATACAATATATATTCTCAAAAATATCTAAACCCATCCCAATATTAATTATCTCTTGGCAATAAGAATCAAAATCATTAATAGTACAACCAAACAGCCTATTTTTAACTTTAATATCAGAATCCGTTTGTGGCCTAGAATTTTCTCCTTTATCAACCCAAACAACTTTTTCTAATTCTGCTTTATAGCTGATCTTATTGATTCCAAAAACTTCTGATGGTTTAACTTTAAGCGACTGGGGATTCTTTTCTCTTAATTTTTGCAATAAATCAGAGTTTTTCTTTGCTAAAGGTTTAATTAATTTTTTGCCAATAAAATCAAAGAAATTAATCATACTTTCCGGAAGAATAGGCCCCTTGCCCTGTTCAAACAATTCTGGAAATACATCTTTATGATAAGGATAAATTACTAGTCGCATTGGCATAGAATAACACATACCTCCCCTTGATATAATGATTTGATCATCTCCTAATAGATTGTAGCCTTTATTCTTAACCAAGTATGAAGCTATGGAAGTTTTCCCTACCCCTCCCCATGACGGAAAAACCAATGCCTTTCCATTTTTTTCCACAGCCGAAGCGTGAACAAGTGTCATGCCACTTTTTAATAATGAAAGTTGTTTTATCCAATCAAGCCACTCCAAAGCTATATTATCCAAAATAAACTTCACTTTATTTTTATCCCTGATTAATTTGACTCCATACCTTTTATCCAATATAGAGTTTTCATCAATATAAACACCATCCCTAATTTTCGTCATATTCTTGCTTTTAATACGGTTTTTATAATTCACTTCAATTGAACCTTCTTTTATATCCCCTTTTTGCTGAACTACTTCCTGTAAATCACCTAATTCTTGCTTCCATTCCTCAGTCCAGGGAAAATCATTTAAAATAAAACCTGCTTTTTCATTAATATTAATTTTCTCTTTCATTTTATTTAATATCCTTTCTATAAAAGTAGTCCTGTCTGCACTGTTTCTGACAAATCAAACAGATAGAGATATTGATTTTGTAGTCTTAGGCGGCTTGAGCTTTTGCTTCTCTGTTTAGCCGCTTTCTTCTCTTAATTGCTTTTTTATGCCTCTTTTCTCGTTCATTGATAATTTTCTCGGCTTTGCCTGTGTGTTTTTCCTGGGGAGTCACAAAATCGATGCCCTGATGAAGTCTTTCATTATTGTATTTCTCTATGAATTCATCTAAGTCTTCTTGAGCTTCATAGAAGTTTTCATATCGCTTTTGCACATAGATATTTTCATACTTGATGGTCTTATGAAACACTTCAATCTTTCCGTTGGATTCTGGATGCCTTACAGCAGTTCTGATATGCTTTATATCCCACTCTTTCAGGAAATCCTGGAAAGAATGTGAGAGTATCTGAGAACCATTGTCTGTAACCAGTACGGGTCTATCAGCTTCATCTACCTCAAAAAGATCCTGTTTGAATAAAGCTTTGCTCATGACTCTTTTTATATCGTCAGCCTGCATTGTCCTGGAGAGCTCACTATGCACTGCCAGCCGTGAACAGCCGTCTAAAACGGTTATCTGATAGGCGTGTATATTTTTTATCGGAATGTATGTTATATCCAGATGCCACATATTATTGGGGTCTTCTACTTCAATTTTACCGTCTGCTGATGTATCCTGCTGTGGCTCAGTTCTTTCCTTGATGAGCCCTTCAGCTTTGAGAACTCTATATACACTGGATGGAGATACATGGACTATGTCTTCATTTTGCAGCTCGTAAGCCAGTTTTCTGTGTCTTGTATCAGGATTATCCAGGGCATATTCGATGATAGCTTCCTTTTCTTCGTCTAAAAGCGCATACACTGGACCGTTAGGAGTGGGCTTTTTATCCTTAAGACCAGCAAAACCATGTTCTTCGTATCGTCTTTTCCAGCGATAATAGCGGCTGCGATTGAGTTTTAGTATTTCACAGACTTTCTTTTTGCTCAGCTCTGATTCTTCTACGATATCCATCAATTTGCGTTTGTTCTCAGCTGAAATGGATTTGCCTTTAAGATCACCTTCAAGGCCTAACTGTCGTTTTTTTTAAGAGTCTGATTCTCACAGGATAATTCAACTATAGCTTCTTCTAAACGCTCATTTTCTCGTTTTAGTTTCTCTTTTTCTCTGTCTCTTTTGCCATTGTTGAAAACATCAGGAGCAGATTCTTCAAGTTTGTCCTTCCACTGATAGAATTGACTTTCATAAATGCCGTACTGACGACAGGTCTCAGCAATATTGTCACTTTGAAGCCCTTCAAGGACGATTTCCAGCTTCTTCCTGGGTGAACGCTTTTCATGTTTGCTCATGATTAATGCCCTCCTATTTTAGCAAGAAGAAAGCGGAATGCGTTATGGAATGCGTTATAGAGATTGAAATTTATTGGAAATTTCTGGGGGCTCCCCTTCCCCGCGGGGAAGGGGAGGGGAACACAACCGTACAACCACCATTACTATCGTAGGTATTACTACAATATCATACTTGAAATCTGTCTTGAAGGCTCAGAAACATTATACTGTTGAGTTAAATCCCACAATAAAATATAAAATTTTTACTGAAATATTATATTGATATAGGGAAACATCGTGGGGCCTCTATAGGAATATGAAGCAAAATAAGCGTGGTAAGAATAAACTATACTAAAAAATATTATAACAACTAATAAAATTAATTTAACAAACTTATTTTTATTTACCCTCACTGTAGCTGGCAACAGAAAGCATACACTCAAATAAACATACCATATCATTCTCCCGCCTCCTAATATAGGATAAGACATTTCCGTGACAATTCTCATTATATATAAGTAAAAATAAAATTGATAATTTTTTCTAGTTCTAACAAACTTATTATAATGGATTAAGAATAAAAACAAAAAAGGTAACCAAGGCAAAAAACCTAAATCAATACCTATAATAGATGACTGTATATACCTTTGATATCTATCAATATTTATTAAAGGAAAAATAAATGCTCTAACCATGAAAAACGCAACTGGCACTATTAATGCAATAATTATTATATTTCTTTTATAAAACTTCCCTTTTTTTCTTTGGGTTAAAAAAATTAATCCTAAAGCAAATAAAGCTGAAAAATGAAACATTGTTGCAACCAGTACCATTAATATATATTTTGTCTTTTTATCTTCTAAAATATATCTATAAGCGAAAGCAATTATTGATACCGCCATACCTAATCTAATAATTCCGAAATAATAAAAGTACTGTGTTGTTGAGAATATAAAAACCGCTAATGGAAGAGATATATTTTTTATTTCATACTCTAAAGCTTTGTAAACACCAAAGATTATAAATAATGAGGACAAAATTAAAACCCACTGAAAATCATTAAAAATTAAATATATAAGTCTATTAAAAATTATATATCCAGGCTCATGAGTAGTATTTTGAATATATTCTATAACACCTAATTCATTAATATTTTTATATATTCTCAAATAATTGCCACCATCAACTCCAACACTTAAATCCCTAAATCCCATTATAAAAACCAATATTCCCATTGACATAAACCAGAACATTTTATTAGGAACTACATTTCCTTTTTTATTAATATAACAATATTTTTGAGCTAAACCGGCAAAAACTGTGGCAAAAATTACTGTTGAAATATATATAATATATGAACTAACCAATTACAATTCCTCCTTGATAAACTTTTAGTCCTGTTAAGTTATATGAAGTTTGAGTTAGCCTCCTTCCTGGAGGTACAATAGTTTTAAGCAATATCCCAATACCTCCCAGGAAAGGAGACTAATATTTATGACTAAAGCAAATGATGTTACCTGTCCCAGATGTCATTCCAGCGACCTCTATAAATACGGTTTTGACTATTATGATAACCAAAAATATCAGTGTCAAAGGTGCAGAAGACAATTTGCCCCAGCTTCTCTTGCAAAACAAAATAAATACCTTAACCCTGAAAACTACAAATATCAACCATGTCCTAAATGTGGAAAAGCTACTTTTCTTCATCATGATTACAACTACTACAAGAACTTAAGATGCTGTGATAAAAGCTGTAATCACTCTTTTTCTAAGCCTAAATTCAGAGAAATTGAACCTTTGCCTCAGAACAGATCTCTACCAGGCTAATTTAATTTCAAGGGGATGAGACATTCGCCAAATCTTATTCTCATGGCTTTATATCAGTATTATCACCTTAATTCCACCACGAGAAAGATCTCTCAGTTCCTTAAAGCTTATTATAATGTCGAAGTATCTCATGTATCCATTGCTTCCTGGGTGAAAAAATTTGCTCCTTACTTTCAGATTAAATCCAGCAAATTCATGCCTGATAGCTTAAATGAATCTGATGAATGGCATGTGGATGAAACGGTGGTCAAAATCCAGGGGCAAAAATACTATATCTGGGTGATGATAGACTCAGAAACTAGATATATACTGGATTTTCATCTGTCTCCCTATCGCAGCTCTAAACCTGCTTTTGAGCTTTTTCATTCGATCAAAGAGGTTTATGGTCAACCAAATTCTATCGTTTCTGATCGCTACAGTTCTTACAATGTCTCAGCAAGTTTAATATTCGATAGCTCAGAACATATTAAGGTTCAATCGTTCCAGGACGACATAACTAATAACGTGATTGAATCTTTCTTTGGCACCTTCAAAGATTGGTACAATGGGCGAAAAGGCTTTAAGACATATGAGAGTGCACTTCAGCTTATCTCTGTCTACATTTTCTACTACAACTTTATCAGGCCTCATTCATCTCTCAATGATCTTACCCCAGCTCAGGTGGCTGGATCTGACTATCCTGATCAATTAAAACAATCCTGGTTCTTTGCTGCTTGAATTTGATAGCATTTTTGCGATTACATTAGCTTATCTTTCATAATTACTTAACAGGGCCAAACTTTTAGTTAATTAATCACTTTTCAACTTAGCTTTCTTCAATAATCTAAAAACTCAATCCATTTTCTAACTATATTATTCACAGAAAAATCCTGTACTCTTTTTGAAGATTGATTCACGTACTTTCCCCTTAATTCATCATATCCAAAAACTTCTATAATAGTTTCAGCCATTATTTTCTCATTTTTTGTTATTTCATCAGTATGAAAATATTTATTACCATCAAAAACGGGCACCAATATTCCATACTCACCATATTCTTTTTCATTAATTCTATACTCAATGTTGTCGCATAAAATTTCCCTGGGCCCTGCTAAACAATCTGTAGAAACTATCGGCAAACCACAGGCCATAGCTTCTAGCACCACATTTCCAAAGCCTTCATATAACGATGAAAAAACAAAAATATCGGCATTATATAAGTATTTAAAGGGGTTTTCTTTAAACCCTAAAAAATGAACTGAGTCAGATAAATCCAACTTTTCAGCAAGTTCTTCTAAATACCCTTTTAAATTACCTTTGCCCAATATCACTAGTTGTGCATTTTTTACTGATTGCTTAACTTGCTTAAATGATCTAATTAAATGCCATTGGCCTTTTTGGGTAACCAAACGACCAACATTAATCACAACAGGGTTATTAAATATATTTTTTTCATTTGGAGGTATTTTTTTATGTTTCTCTTTGTTTATCATATCTAAATTGCATATATTGTATATTACCTCTATCAAACTCTCATCAATATTAAAATTGTCAATTAAATCTTTTTTTACGCCTTTAGAAATAGCAACAATATTGTCAGCTTTATTATATAAGCTTTTTATTAATATTTTATAAATCAAACCTCTTTTCCCAGAAAGACTATAACTTCTCATATTCCTAACTGATAAAACTTTCTTTCCTTCACCAACTAAAATATTATTCAAGTTGGCATTTGGCAGAAAACTCAAGGTTATATCGGGTTTGATCTGTTTTAAGATATTATTAATATTTTTGGTTTGCACAATATTTTTAAACAATCTGCCTTTCTTATTATCACAATCTCCAGCGATGTGTAAGTTTCCATTATAAGGATAAGTAACATCTTTTCTATACAAAACAATATGGATATCAAATTTTTGATGTGCTGCCTGAGAAAGGTTAGAAACTATTCTTTGAGCACCACCATTTGATAAAGTTGGTATTATTATAGCTAGTTTCTTTTTCATAGGAATCCTCTTTCTATTTTAATGCTATTTAAGGCTGGTTCCTTATCTAAATTTTAATTAATGTGATACGTTAGTGACATTACAAAAAGCAATTTAGAGAAATTTTAATTAAACAGGGACTTATTATTTATGGCAAAATTATAGCTTCAGATTTTTCAACTTTATGCAATGCAATAAAAAATTAAAGCTATATTGAAGACTTAAAAACATTATATGCAGTCCAAAGCCACTTAGATATAAATGACTTTTTAATTGATTGCTCGCCAATTTTCTTTTTTATATTCATTTGTTATTTTCCATTTTCTACCCATTTCAAAATCAAGTTTTTTCGGTGTGAATTTTTCCATACCGGAACCATGATAGTTAGTTAGTTCACCGAAATAAATTTTTCCATTTACTAAGTATAAATCAACTCGAATTGCATCAAAATCTTCTCCTAACTTTTCAGCTAAACTTATCATTTCAGTTAATTGCGATGGCTGCTCGATGCAAGGGCCTTGAGGATATTTTAAAGAACCATCTATATATTCCCAGTCCGGCCAAAATAAAGATCTTTTATGCTCTTCTTCTTTGTTATGTCTATCAATATCAACTTGTATAAAAGCACATGCTCCATTAAATATAAAAAATTTGTAGTCTTCGGGTATCATCCCGTTTTTAGTTTTAAGTAATCTTTCAATAATTATTCTTCTGTTAATTGGTTGATATGCCCATTCACGTTTATGTAATCCCTGTGGGGTATTTAACCATCTTTTGCATTTATTTAATATTATTTTTTTGTCAAACTTATTTTTGTTTTCAACAATAAGATTTTTTCCAGAACCATGATTGGCTTTAATTATAAATTCATTTGGAAGGTCCACAAAAGGAATCTTTTGTGGTTCCTTAGTTTCATACAACAATGGCACTAATACCTCTTCTGCTTTATTATTTCCAAGTTTTGATTTCAAATATTTTCTAACCCTATATTTATCCTCTACTACCGGTAATAGATCATTCCTGTCAAAAATTTTTTTACACACAATTTTTTCATTAAATGATTTTGGGTTATTTAAATCCAATTTGTATCCATGAGCTGCATAAAACTTCTTTCTTTCAAATTTATAGTTCAAAACTTCACCTATCTTGAGATACAAATATTTCCAATAAAAAACTCTGAGCTTATATAAGACATTATATATTTTGATGTTTTCTTTAGCAATTCGTTTTAAATTCTTTTTTAATTTACTAATCACTCTTTCACCTCAATATCTCCAAAATTATTTTGAAGCCAATTTTTATACTTGTTAAAATCAAGCACAACGTTTCTTAAAAATTCTATATACATATTTTTCTTTTTTTCAATTGTTTTATCAGACACAATTAAATGCACAAACCTTTCAATTAGAGCAAATCTAATCATTTGCGATATATCATGATTTTCTAATACATTAATATCACTTTTTTTGTATTTTTTTATAAATTCAATTATAATTTCATAGTTTATTTTTATATTTTTTGCTTTTTGATTAATAGCTAAATGAATTACATCAATAAATAAATAAAGTATATTTCTTGTTATAATTGCTGTTTCCAAATCATACAAATATTTTTTATCATTTTTGTCTTTTGCAATATTTTGAGCATCATTATGAATTATAAATTTATTGTTACTTTTAGGCGGAAAAACAAGGCACGAGAAAATAACTTTTATTAATTTAAAATTTTCTCTTAAGCTCAGACTCCTAAAAATTTTGCCTTTTAAAATTCTCCGAATAGTTTTATATAAAGGTGAAAATTTTATATTTATAAATATCTCACTATATTTTGGCATAGAATTAATAAAATTATTTTTTATTGGCAAAGTCTGCAGAGAGAAAAATATATCAATTTGTCTATTAATTTCAATCTCTATATTATGCAAATGAAATTTTCCATCTAAATACTCAAAAATAATATAATCTTTATAATTTGTATCTTCAATTTTCAATAACTCAAAAGGAAGATCATCTTGCTTATATAAATTATAATACATATGACTTTCATTTATTATTTTCAAATTCTTAAATAAACTATTTTTGTCTGCCTTTTTTATAACATATTTATTATCGTTTTCGGCAGTTATTTTGTATAGATTACCCTTACCTTTTATTTTCTCATAAGAAGAAATATTTATATTTTTTTCTTTGCAAATTTCCAAAATTTTATTATCAGCAATATTATCCAAACGGGAAAACTCCTATTCTACTCTGTTATTAATTATATCTCTGTAAATTCCCAACCATTCTTCTGCTACATTTTCTCTGCCATATATATTTAACATGTTTCTTCTGATCCATTTGATCTTTTTCAAATCGAAACCACTTATTATTATTTCTTTCATTTTCTTGCTCATTTCCACATGGTCATCCTTTTCAACCAATTTAATGCCTTCAACATTTTTAGATATTTCTTCAGGACCGCCTGACTTAGTTGCAACAACAAAACAACCACGTGCTAAAGCCTCAATGATTGGAACTCCAAAAGACTCATTATATGAACATTGAAGCAAAATTTTTGATTTGGTTAAATATTGACAGATAACCTCTTTTTGTTTAAAGCCATGAAATTTCACTTTTCCACTTAAGTTTAATTGATTAGTTAAATTTTTTAAATCTTTTTCTTTATCTCCCTTCCCGAAAATTTCTAGTTTTGAATTAGGGAACTCTTTTTGAAATAAATTAAAAGCCTTTATACCCATTGATACATTTTTGTTATCATCCAATCTTGAAACTATAGTTAATAAGTGATTTTTATTGCTTTTAATTTCTGGGTCTTCTATTGGTTTTTCATAAATCTTTGATACAAAGTTAGGAACTACTTTTATTTTATCAGCATTAACCAAAGGTTTAATAGTCTTATTCATTTGATTTGAAACCGGACATATCTTAGCAGCTTTATTGTATACTTTTTTAAGTCTTTTCTTTTCTCCTGAGGAAATATTGCCTGTCAAATAAATAGGATTATGTTCCATTACTATATAGGGAATAGAATATTTATCATTAATTTTTAAAGCTAATTCCCCTGCCCCCCTACCTGAATGACAGTGTAATAAATCAGGTTTCCCGTACTCCCCAATATATTCTTGAAACAATTCAAACATGTATTTTTGCCATTTACTGTCTTTATTTCTTTTATTAGTTGGAATTAAAAAAAATTTATTTTTCCATTTTAAATTTATCTGTTTTTTCCCAAAAACCACCTCGTCATATTTACCTTTAGTAAAATATAGAAAAGGAAATTTATTTTTCTTTTTTATTCTGCGTTGCTGTACAAATATTAACCCACTGTTTAATGAGTGATTATTTAATAAATTAACTAAATCTATAATGTATGTCCCACTGGGCTTATGAGAATATCTAGGCAAAGATAAGGGTATATGTAAAATATGCATAATTTCACCTCTATTTTTTAATCTCATCAACCCTGCCATTCAGTATAGGTTTAATTGTTGTCTCGGGAGTTATTTTATCAATATCTGTATTTTTTAACCCAATCTATATATTGCTTGTGTCATATAGTAACTATTACTGGCATTTTTAAATCCCAAAATTTTAGCAATTGCAAATTTGTGATAACCATCTAACCCGCTTTTTATAATTTCCCCATTTCTTGTTACACATACACTTACATTTTTTTAATAGATGAATTTAACTTATAGCCGTTTTTTTGAATATCTTCAAAAACACATTCTAAACTCGAATCTGTTACTTTTACAAACTTTTTAAAGTTATCATCAGATAAATTGTCCCTCTATATCATAGAACATTTACCTGCCTTATACTTATTATATCGCTCAAAATATATAGTATCTTGCCAGTTTTTATTTTCACCCGAGTTCCACAGTGCTTATGTAAAAAAAGTTTTTATCCCGTTTAATTTGACAGGATAGAAACCCATTTTGGAATGAGATATTGCTGTATCTATGATTTAGCTTCCATATCTAGATATTTTGGAGGTCTGCCAACCCCCATTGCATTGAAGGAGCTCAAGCTGATGAGGATTGAATCCTGTCATTTTTTTCACCGTGCCAGAATCAAAAGAAAAATCTCCTGCTCTAATCCGGGAGAGTTTTTTTCTGACCTTTCAGCAGGTTTTTGCTGTTTCATTTTCAATCACTCTAACCAAAAGCATTCCTAACCAGCAGAGCTTAACGTGGGAGCAAATTCTATCCTCCGTTCGATAATACATAGGTTTAATTTCCAGATTACTCTTTATGCCGAGGAAGACATCCTCTATATCTACCAGCTGTTTGTATCTTAAGGCCACATACTCAGCCGAAAGTTTATCATCAGAAGTTTCGATAAGGTATTTCCCATCATATCGGGCATATTCGCGAGTTTGTCCTTTATCAAGTGTTAGTGTTCCATCTTTGAGCTGACGCAAATAGCGACAATAAACTGAATATGAGCTCAGGTCACACATCTTTTTAGTGTGATTTTCGTCCTCCTGACTCAAGGATTTAAAGTTTCGCTTCTTCTCCGTTTCCGTGGGTGAAAAATTAGGTTTTACCAGGGAAGGCCTGATTAATATTTATCAAAAACAGTGCATTAAATTAAGGCTAAAATTTATATAATCTATAAAAACGTAAAAGAACTTTTCTTGAATATACACTTAACAATAAATTTAATTTTTCTCCTTCTAGACAATATATTTCTTCTTAATGGAAAAGATTTATATTTTCTATATACCCACCAACCTAAATTAGCTGACTTATAACAAACTTTGAACCATCTTTTATTTATTTCCCTTTTAAGACTATCTTTTTCATAATCTCTGTGTTTTAATAAAAAATTATACAATTTTATCAAATCATTTTCTATTCTATTTATTAAATCTTTGCTTTTTTTCTCATTGATATAAAAAGTGGATAAATTTAAATTCAAATCTAAGTTACTTAATGTTTTTTTATATATTTTAATTTTATTTTTTTCATGGTTTTTAGGATTTAACTTTCTATTACTTTTTTCATGTACTCTGTATTTTACTAATGGCTTTGGAATGTTTTTTATTTTAAAATGTTTTATACATCTTTTCCATAATTCCTTATCTTGAGACGTATCAAATTTCTCATTGTAAAATAAATTATGTTTTTTCATTTTTTTCAAATTCATCATTACACTAGGATGTATTAAAGGGTTGCCAAACAATAGGTTAGCTTTAATGTCTGAAAATTTAGTTGGGCGCTTCATTATATTTTTTTCTACAATTCTTCGTAAATTGTTTTTCTCATAAATTTTTTTAGCCCATGTTCCCACTATACCACATTCTGTATTTTTCTCCATAAAACTAAATTGTTCGCTCAATCTATTTGGCTTACTTATATCATCAGAATCCATTCTAGCCAAATATTTAGTTTCCGCAATCTTCATTCCCTTGTTTAAGCTACATGGCAAACCCATATTTTTCTTATTATTTACTAATCTAATTCTATTATCATCATATGACTTAATTATTTCTTCACTTTGATCTGTAGAGCCATCATTTATTATCAAAAATTCTATGTTAGAATAATTTTGGTCTAAAATGCTCTCAATTGCTTTTTCTAAATACTGTTCAGAGTTAAAAACAGGCATCAAAACTGTAATTTTAGACTTAATCAAGCCCCCTCCTTTCATTGGTGCCAACAGATATATAATTGATATCAATACTAATTATCTTTTCTTCCTATAAGAACGTTTTCTTCATTGACTATCCTTAAATCAAAATTATATTTTTTCAATATTTTTTTACAATCTTTCATAGTTTTTTCTCCTTTTCTTTCAGCACTAACATCAATAGTTACATAATTTAAATTTTCTAAAAGTCTCTGAGCCCCTTTTAAAATCTCTGGTTCCCCACCTTCAGCATCCATCTTTAAAATATCGATCTTATCTAATATTTCCTGGTCAAAAAAGCTATCAATTTTGCAAACCTTAACTTCAATTGCTTTTTCATAATTATCAAACTCGACTAATGATGAATCAGCTGTGTTAGATTGCAAATAAAATGTTTCTCTCCCGTTAAAATTACTAAATGCAATATCATATACTTCTGTTTTATTGAGATGCATCTTTAAATTTTCTTTTAAAGCATAATAAATTAGTGGGTCAGGTTCTATAGCTATGACTTTCTGAGCACCATTATCTAAAGCTACTAACGAAAATTCTCCTATATTTGCTCCAACATCGAGTATTTTTGAGCCTTCAAGCATATTATTAGAGTTCTGGGGAATATATTTGTTTAACATTTTTTTCTTTCCGTTTCTTATACCTGGCGCAATATTATTGCTAAGGTATCTTTTAGCAGCCCTTTCTATAGAAGGAATATAAATTTCTTCTTTGCATTTGTGATTAACACTATAGTCCTTCATTAAAATCAAATTTTTTTATATTCAAACTTTATGCCATCAATTCTAAATAAAAAATTACAAATTTTAAAGTAATACCTCTCAGATAATTTTTTTTCTATAGATTTTAAAAATTTATAAGATAAATAACGTCTAACTCTATTAATTGCACTCAAAAAACCCATCTCATTCACAGTATTACAAAATTTCTCGAATTTATTTCTTTTATTATAATCTTTCGTTTTATTATTTAGATCTTTTGTCATTTTTAACACCTTCCTTTTAAGGAGGCAATTACATTATACTTATAAAATTTGGAAGAGGCCTTAAGTACATCCAGTCTGAATTAATTATAAAAATTCAATTACAGTTTTAGAAATTGAACCGTCACTTACTCTGTTATGTTCAAATATTGTTATTGAACTTTAAATGAATTTATATAAGTCAAGTAAATCTGGGTGTTCTAAATATTTTCTAAGCTTCTTTTTTCTAGATAAATTAGACGCATATTTAATATTATCTCTAATATCCTGCCATTTTTTATGTCTTGCCAAAACTTTAACAGGTACTCTTTTCAAACCCAAAATTTTCGCAATGCTCAATCGATGCTGTCCTTCAAAATGCCAAATAAGCCCTCCGTATCTGCCTAAATTAATCTTGATTTCTCCAGGACTACTAAGCCAACTTTCTTTAGTTTCACTTGCAACATTTTTGCTTAATTTGTATCCTTTTTTTTGAATGTTTTCATACAACTTATCTATCAAAAAAAAATATTGATCAATCTTTTCTTTTCTTTTAAGAGTTCCATACTCTCCTCTTACGCGTAATTTATAATATTCTGTTTGCTCCCAAATTATTCCATCCACAAAGTGTTTTTTGAGCGACCTATATGGAATTCTCTCAGTAAATTTATTTAAATTTAAATCCCACTTTCCACTAAATATAACTCCTCTTTTATTAAGGGATGAATAGTATATAGAAGAATTAGTTTCAAAAACAATATCATCGGGATTAACCCATAAAATTTTATCTACAGTAGCATCGGTGTAACCTCTTATATGCATTTTAGAAAAATATGAGCGTTTAAACTTATTATTTATATATTTAAATATATCATTAATATCTTTATTCTTGATTTTTTTATAAATTTTTGAGTTTAACATAAAAAGTCCTTTCCTATGTTTTTTGGGTTCTTTTATTAAAGACCAAACAAAAAATTGTCCTTTAATTTTTTTACCTTTTCTCTCAGTTCGTCAATCATTTACTATTACAACCTATCACTTATCTACGTTAGCTAACAATTTGTTAAGCTAAATCATTCTGTAGTTCTTCCTTGGCAGAATTTCCTTCAGTGACTATTGAGTACCTCAGCCTAGCTCAGCAGCACTTCTCAATGAAATGATTTTAATCTTAGTGCAAATATATTTCACAAATTAAACATTCAAGTTATATTTTGATCTTCTTTAGTATACAATATTCAGCCTCATCACAATTCATCATTAAAATATCGCATTTTACTAATTTTTTTGCTTGATAGTACTGAGGCTCCTTCCATAATTTCCAGATTTTAAATCGGATTTTTCTTCCAAAAATATAGTATGTGCTTTTGGAGTTGATCTTTACAAACTATCTAACATTCCAAGCTCAAATATAATTATACTTTTTCATTTTCGCCTTGTTTAAATTGAATTTATCAGCTAACCTTATATTGTTATTTTTAAACTCATCAAATATCATTTTTCTTTCTTTAGAATTTGGTTTTCTGATGTTTTTCTCTCGTTTTTTGCGTCCTATTTTTCTATAAAAATATTTAGCTATAGGCTTTAACTTTTGAAGAGGTGAAATTTCGTATTTTCTGTATATATCCACCATTGTTTCGCCTAAAAGATTTTTTCTAGTTTTCCTTCTTAGCTTTCCAGACTTTGTCTTTTCTCTTTTCTTTTTATTGACATCATTAAAATGAGAAAGTAAATTCTTTTTATCTTTTTTTGTTAGGCCTAAAATCTTTGTGATTTCTTCAGCATAATCATTGATATCATGTTTGATATCTTCAAAAAATAAAATGTAAATATTTGCCCAACCAAAACAATCTGCATACTGACTTAATATATCAAAATAGTAAAATTGATTTAATTCTCCATTATAGTCTTTATTTATTTCACTTTTTAGAAAATCACTAAAGGTCTCATATTTCAAATAATTTTTATACCTAAAATAAATTTGGACAAAATAAGAGTAAATAATCTCAATTTGATTTCTTATGGTTACTAAGATTTTTAAATCAATGTTTTTTGAAAATAGATTTTTAAATCTCAGAGGAAAATATTGAGCCTGTAAATTTTGCTTAGTTTCTAAAGCATATTTCAAACTTGAACAAGTATACCATTCATCAGATATTAAATTTTTCTTACTTGAAATAAACTCTTTGTTTTCATGTTTAGGATTATAAATATTTTCACCCAGAATCAAATTCCTAAAGTGATGATTAAGTCTTTTCTTAGGCTTTACATTATAATCTTTACCAAAGTAATTAATTTTGCCCATTTCCCCTAACTTAGTGAAAAATGTTTGTAATGTTGAAGTTGCTGTTTTCGGATATCCGATATGAAATACTATCTCTTTACTCATTTTTAACCCCTTTTCAATCTATTTCCCTTTAATTTCTTTTCTGAAACATTATAATCCTCAACTCTAAAATCGTTTCTTATGCTCAAAATCACCTATTCGCCTTAGCCAGTGACCTAAAGGCCACATTATTCTGCAGCAGTTCCTCATAGCTGCCCTCTGCCACTATTCTACCCTTATCCATCATATACAACCTGTCACAGTTCTCCACCGTCTTGAATCTATGAGCTATAGTTATAAGCGTCTTGATCTCGGTTATTTCACTCAAAGACTGAATGATCTGCTGCTGTGTCCTGTTATCCAGCGAATTGGTGGCTTCATCTAATACCAGCACTTCGGGATCAAAGTAGAGAGCACGGGCTAACCCTATCCGCTGGCGTTGACCGCCGCTGAAGCAAACTCCCCTCTCTCCCAGCACCGTCTTATAGCTTTTTTCCAGCTCACCCTCAATAAATTCATGGATACTGGCTATTTTGGCAGCTTTCTTGACCTGCTCTATATCTATATCCTCTTCATCCACACCGAAGGCTATGTTGTTGATGATGGTATCATCGGTGATGAATATCTCCTGGGGCACATAACCTATCATGCTCTGCCAGGCCTCGATATTATCTCCTGTCAGGGGCAAACCATCAACCTTTATATCCCCGCTCTGGGGTTTTAACAGGCCCAGAATGATATCAACCAGTGTTGTCTTACCGGCCCCGGTCTCCCCCACAATACCCACCGACTCATATTTATCGACCTCCAGGTTCACACCTCTTATCGCCGGCCTGTCAGCCCGGGGATATGTAAAGGTGATATTATCCAGTTCCAGTTTATCCTCAAACATCAGGCTTTCTTCACTGTCAGAGCTGTTTACAGCTCTCACCATCCTGTGTTTCTGCTCTTCAAACTCGCGGTTGAACTCCTCGTGGATTAAATCCAGCACCGATTTGTTGAATCTGACTTTTGTGGCCGATCTAAAAACTTTATCCAATGAAGGCCGCAGGCGCAGGGCGGCGAAGGCAAAAAAACTGAGTATGGGTATGACATCATGTATGGTACCCTGCATGGTCATGAAATAAAGCGTTAATATCATGATACCGCCGAAGACTAAAACCTCCAGCAGATAGCGGGGTATTCTTCCTACTGCCTTGCTGTAAGCTCTATTGTCGGCCTCCTTTAAAGAATTCTCACGAAATTTATCCAGAAAATACTCTTCCCGGTCATTGATCTTAACATCCTTGATACCGTTGAATATCTCGCTCACATACTTATAGCGGTACTCATTGGCTTTTAACCTCTTATCACCGGCTATCTTTAACTTCATGCGCACATACAGGTAGATAGCCCCGTAGAGGCCCCCCATCACTACCAGGGCAAAGAAGGAGATAATGGGATTGACTATGAACATGGTGACGATTATGAACACTGCTATCAAACTATGAGTGAGTAGATCGGCCCCATAGCGAAGTATGTACTTGGACAGCTGCTTAACTTCCTGCACCACGTTCTTGGTCAGGTCTGAGCTGTTATGCTGTATGAAAAATGTATAGGGGCTGTAGGTGTATTTGCTTAATAGATCCATGGCCAGTTTATGGCTTTTACGCCAGATGAACTTGTTTTTGACCCAGACGGTGAATATGGAGATGGCATTGGTGATCAGTATAATCAAAAACATGGCAATACCGGCAAAATAGAGAAAGGACATGGTATCCTCAAAGGCAAAGGTGGTATAGACCCAGTTCATGATCTCATTTTCCTGCACCATCTCCGGGTTCATGAGAAGATCCATGAAGGGCAGCACAGAAACTACACCTATAGTCTGCGATAAAGCCATGATAAACACTAAAAACATAATACCGGCAATCTGCAGCCGCTCTTTTCTATTAAATAAAGATAATAGCTTCTTAAAGTCTCCGTACATTTATGTATCCCCCTGAAATCTACCCTATATTATCATATTGACTTCTGTTTCTACAACCAGCGTCATATCTATTTATTTTTTTACTTTACATTTTCTTGTAAATTACAATATTTTTCCTGAAATCTGTTCATTCTGTAAACACCTGTAATCAATATTCATTACAGATGACTGAATTCCTGCCTGCCAAACTATATCTAACAGCTGATTACCCAATCCTTGCAGCCGGTATACTGCTTGACCGGCTCTATATATCCGACAGTTTCAGCACATTACAGGCGGTTAACTCTTCTGTTTCTATCTCTTCCCGCAGTTCCGGGTTCCAGTAATAAACCACCGTGCCCCTGTCAGGAATTTCCTTGAGTTCCTCTTTTACTTCATACTCCAGACCCAGCTCAGCCAGCGTTGTTTCCACCAGCTCCCCCACCTCATCTTCTGCTCCATACAGGTAGATGCTGCGTCCGGCTTCTGCATCCTTTTGGGCTCTGTTTTTGACCGTCTGCCGCAGTTTTTTGATGGCCCGGTAGGATGATTGTATGTAATTAAGGGTGCGGGCGGTGAGTTTTTTTATGCCCCGGGGTGTGAGTATGTACTTCATGGAGGCCCCGGAAGCCCCCTCTATCTTGATCAGACCCTTGCTGACACATTTTTTTATCACGGCATTGATGGTGCCCAGGGACATATCGGTATGTTTTTCGATATCCCGCTGGGAAGGGTCATCCATATTGGCTAAAGCTTTCAGGACATCTATCTCTTTTTCTGCATCCATGGCTTTTAACACGCCCTGTTATCATAATATACGGCAAAATTTACTGTTATGCCCGAAAATATATCCCTGTTCAATTTTAAAACACCTATATAACCTATTATAGATAGCTGGCTTTATTCCTCCCCGATGGGAGAAATTTTCTCCTCTTCCGGTTTTAGCTTCAGACCATAAAAATCCCCGTCGGCCGCGGGCAGGTCCTGATTTATGCTCAACCACATCTCCAGCTGATCCGGCTGTATTACCGCACTCTGGATGTTTCTGTTATTGCCGATAGAATAAAAGCCATAATCCTCAATTTCAATCTGTTCCCGGTCATTAAGGATATCGATCACGTCCTGACGGTCCCTTCCGGCTGCTTCTGCCTCACTTTCCCCGGCTGTAAATTCTGCCAGGAGCTCCTCGGCTCTCTCCTGGCGAAACAGGCTGCTCTCGCGCAGAGTTTCATTTTCCAGCTCATTAAAGTGGTTGGCTGCTGCTATAAAGTTCTCCTCCCCGGCGGGCTTTCTGGTGTAAACTTCCGCTGGAGATATTTCAAAGATATAGGCCTGCCGGGACTTGGCTGCTGCCACCAGCAGATTATTCCCTATGGTCCGGGGGTTATCGCGCAGTAATTCTTCAGCCTCCTCCAGGCTGCCGGCGGTTTCCATTATCATCCGGTAAACAATTCCCGTAGGCACACCCTCCAGGGAGTTTTCTGGCGCCGGAGCCGTCAAACTGCCCAGGGCCAGCCCCTGCTGGTTCAGCCCGGTCAATACACCTATATAGCCGGGGAAATCAACGGCAGCAAACTGGCTGCCCTCCTCCGGTATATAATGGGTGACAACCTGTCTGTCATACATAATCTGCGGATAATAATAGTCCAGGTTTCTCCCCATCAACAGTTCATTTTCCCGCGTATTCTCTCCCCAGACGGCTATATTGGTACATCCCGCCAGATTAAACAGCTCGTCATAGACATTGAGCAGCAGAATATCATACAGGTCAGCCTCTGCCCCATCGGCAATCCCCTGCATTTCCCGGCGGAACCTGTCGGGAGTCTGTCCGAAGAAACTCAGGGCTGCCCGGCGCATATAAAACTCTGCCACAAGCCTCCGGGGCAGGCTCTCCTCCTGCAGGGCAAATGCTTCTTCATACATCAAGTCTATCAGCTCTGCAATCTCCTCTGACAGTAATGCCCCCTGCTGGTAGCCCATCTCATAGGGACTGCCCTCTACCCTGATCAGGTCCACCGGACCTATCTGAGATCTATTATCTTCCTCCACTGTAATCTCTTCCGCCTGTTCCTGTAAATCCTCATCCACCCTTAGGGGGTAGTTTAAATATAGATACCCCCCGGCCAAAACCGCCAGCACCATGATTAACAGGCCTAAAACCAGGATTTTTTTAGAAATGGGAACTCACTCCCGGAAACTTCTGTAGTCTGCGGGGAATAGTCTCCCACAATCTATATCGCTGCTCTCGCTCTCAAACTCAGTTCCATGAGAGCCAGATATACAGTGCCAAAACTTATCTGTTTTATTATAACATACATCCCTGTTTATTTCAGCATTTACACGCAGCCGCCGCAGGCAGATCTGCTGCCTGATAATTTATTGGCAAAAGTAAACAGCTGCCAATAAAAGCTATAGCTATTAGAAGCTTAATAACCCAATTTTGCTCAGTTGAAATATAAATATAAAATTTTTGCATAAAATACTTGAGTTCTGCAAACACATGTATTACAATTATGATATCAACAAAAAATAGCTGGAAACCAGTGGATTCAACAAATCATATTTGGATCTTCTTGTTATCAGTTGATAAATATCGTATAAGACCACTATCATAACAATAGTGGCTGGAAGATATAAAGCAAAGTGATACTCGAAATTTTTCGAAACTCAGGTTAAGTTCATGGCCAAAAAATAGTGTCCCCGGCTCAGGATGTGCCGGGCTGAGCGTGAGCTCAGGGACGAGCTCTCGCGAAGAGAGCGCAATTTTTTGGCCGAAAACTAAACGTAAGCCGGGGAAAAATTTCATTGTGAACGAAGCTTTATATCTTCCAGTACAACTAAATGAGGTTTTACACACCTATTAACCGAAGACAAGAAGATCCTCATATTTTTACATATAAAATCCAGATACAGCCAGGCCTTTCCATAATCCTGCTGAATGTGATATAATTTTAATACAGATAGGCGCGAAACTTAATGGCTTTTATAAAAGAAATTGTGAAAGAAGGGAA
>NZ_FNGO01000028.1 GCF_900103135.1 Halarsenatibacter silvermanii
AAGTTATCTTTCCAAAAACAGTAACAATAGTTCTCTCTCTTATCCCTTTAACCTCAAGCCTTTCCCTGTCCCTTGTCTCCATTAAACGCTCATCAAACTCTTCAAGAACTTCCGCTAAAAGTTCTATGAATTTCCTGCGCAGTATCTTCAATAACTCTTCCTCCACACCCTTGAAAGTATCCTGACCATGTAGTACACTTAAAATGAGTTCAATCATTGGGTCTCACACTCCTTCTTTTTAGAGGTTGGTGTGTGAGACCCATTCTATATTTCTATACCATTTTCCTGCTTCTACCCACAAAAATAAAACTCAGAGATAATCGAATGATCGACAGCTTAAAAAAGATAGATTGATTTGTTGATGGGCTCCAATCTATGATAGAATTAATTCGAATCCTGCCGAAATATTCGATCACTATGTAAAGCGTTTAATTTGACAAAACCGGGGCAATAAAGTAACATTAAATTGAATATGCCCGGTAATTGAATTTAGTTTATATATAAATATCAGGAGGTTTATAATAGAATTATGAAGATCGGTATACCACAATCCCTGCTCTATTTTTATTACTTCCCTTTCTGGGAAGAGCTTTTTACTGAGCTTGGGCAGGAGGTTATTGTTTCTGAACCCAACAACGAGCAGATCATGAATAAAGGAGTAAAATATTCTATTTCTGAGATTTGTGTTCCCATGAAAACTTTTGTAGGACAGGTGCTGGAACTGGCTGAACAGGGGGTTGATAAAATATATGTGCCCAGGATAAGATCAATTCAGGAAGGGGTAACACTCTGTCCTAAATTTCTGGGCCTGCCGGATATGATCATAAACTCACTCGATATAGAAGAAGAAAAAATTTTGGTAAATACAATAGAACAGGACAGCGATAATATTTCGGATATAGAAGACTATGAGGTCTTCCTGGATGAATTTGATATAACCCGTACCCAGCTTCAGGAGGCCTTATCGGGTGCCAGTGAACGCTGGCAGGAATTCCGCAGGCATCATAAAAAGGGCTTTGCCAGCGACATTCTGCTTTCCGACCGGGAAAGAAGCCTGGAAAGCAGCGATCTTACCATCGGGCTGCTGGGCTATGTCTACAACATATATGATAAATTTGTCAATATGGACTTGCTGGGTAAGCTCCGAGATATGGATGTCAATGTAATAACCTTTGAGATGATCGATGATGAAGTTATCCAAAAAGAGGCCAGAAAAGTTGAAAAGCGCATGTTCTGGGAATTTACAAACAAACTTCTGGGAGCGGGTTATCATTTTTTAAAGTCAGATGAAATAGATGGGATAATCCACGTGACTGCTTTCGGCTGTGGTCCTGATTCTCTTCTGGGGCCCTTTCTGGATATAGACTCAGATAATTATGATAAACCCTTTATGACTTTGAGGATCGATGAGCAGACTGGAGAAAGCCATCTGGTCACCAGGGTCGAAGCTTTTGTGGATTTGCTGCGTCTGAAGAAGAAAAAATCAAAACGAGGCCGAAAAAACAGTAAAAACGAGGCAATTGGAGAGAGTGAAAGAGTATGAAAATTAGCTTTCCTTATATGGAATCACCTGTGGTTTATTATAAAATTTTCGAGCTTCTCGGGCATGATGTGGTGAAGCCGCCCCGGCCCACCCAAAAAACTTTCAGCCTGGGAGTAAAATATGCTCCTGAATTTGCCTGTTTTCCTCTCAAGGTGACACTGGGCAACATGATAGAGCTGGAGGAAATGGGGGTAGACAAAATAATAACCAGCGGGGGTTATGGACCCTGTCGTGCCGGTTATTATGGGCCGGTTCAGCAGAAAATTTTGGATGATATCGGAATCGATATCGATATCGTGGTATTCGAACAGGTTCGCGGTGATTGGAAGGATTTTCTGGAGAATGTTCGTCTGCTGAAGAAGAACACAAATATATTCAACCTGATTCGTTCGGTCTATATTGGCTACAGGCTGGCTCACTCCATGGACAGAATATTAAAATTGCTCCATAAAAGAAGAGCTCATGCTTATGATAAGCGGGCTATGAGTGAATTGTGGGATGAAATTCAGAATAAATTTCTGGAGGTAGAATCAGTCAGAGATGTCAGCAGAGTGGAAAAATGGGCCAGGCAGCAGATAGAAAATCAGAAAAAGGCTATACCGGCAGAACAGGACAAACTCAAGGTGGGAGTAGTCGGTGAGATTTATGTGGTTATGGAAGGATCGACGAATAATTTCATCGAAGAATTGTTAAACGAAATGGGGGTTGAAGTGGAAAGATCTCATTATCTTTCCGAATATATAGATAGTCACATGATCCCCTGGAAGAAAAAAGAATACGAGCATATTCTGGAGAAAGGCGAAAGATACCTCAAGCATGTCATTGGTGGACATGCCAAGCGCTCAATAGGTCATATAATTGATTATAAGCAGCGAGGTTTTGATGGGGTGGTGCATTTAAAACCTTTCGGCTGTCTTCCGGAAGTAGTCTCACAGAGCATGATGGACAGCATTTCTGAAGATCTTGATATACCCATCCTCTCGCTGTCGATTGACGAGCAGACAGCTAAGGCGCACATGAAAACAAGGCTGGAGGCTTTTATGGACCTGATCAAGCAGAAGAAAGAGGAGGAAATAGCATGAAAGACCTTTTTCTAGGGGTAGATATAGGTTCTGTAAGTATAAATATTGTTGGCATAGACGCTGATAAAAACATTCAGTTCAAACTTTATGAAAGAAATCCCGGGCAGCCGGTGGAAGTAGTTAAAGATGGTTTGATGCAGCTAAATAAAGAGCTGAAAGAAGAATATGAGGTAGCTGGGGTCGGTGTGACCGGCAGCGGTAGACAGCTTATAGGTTATATTCTGGGAGCGGATATTGTAAAGAACGAGATCACCGCTCATGCGACTGCAACAATAGACCAGGTGCCCAAAGTGGGAACTATCTTTGAAATTGGCGGTCAGGATTCCAAGCTGACAATAGTGGAAAACGGCATAGTTACCGATTTTGCCATGAACACTGTATGTGCAGCCGGCACCGGTTCTTTTTTAGATCATCAGGCTGACAGGCTGGGTGTGGAGATTGAAGAATTCGGTGAACTGGCTCTGAAAGCTGATAAAGATGTGCGCATAGCCGGAAGATGTACGGTGTTTGCCGAATCGGATATGATTTCCAAGCAGCAGTTCGGATTTACCAAGCCAGAAATTATAAACGGACTTTGTGAGGCGCTGGTACGCAATTATATGAATAATCTGGTTAGAGGCAAGGAGCTTCCTCCTAAATATGTTTTTCAGGGTGGCGTTGCAGCCAATGTGGGAATTAAGACGGCTATCGAGAATGAAATTGATAGCGAGGTAATCATTCCCGAAAATTACGATGTCATGGGGGCTATAGGTATAGCAATGCTGGCCCGGGAAGAAATAATGTTTTCAGATAAAACAACCAGCTTCAAAGGTTTTTCACTGGCACATGATAATTTTGAAACCACAAGCTTTATATGCGGCGATTGTGCCAATGAATGTGAGGTTATAAGAGTCAAGGCCAATAATAAAACCATAGCTATGACCGGAGATAGGTGTGGTAAATGGGAGGAAAACCCCCGGGATCTGGATGATAGAAGTGAAAATTTGGCTTAAGCCGGCCTGGATTATTTGGCTTTTGAGCAGGGGGGATATAAAATAATGGAAAATCTGCTTCTGGCCTTTTTATTAACTCTCTTCGCCGGTCTTTCCACCGGGTTTGGAAGTATCTTTGCTTTTTTTACCAAAAAGACAGACCTGCAGTTTCTGGCCACCGCTTTGAGTTTTTCGGCCGGGGTAATGATTTTTATTTCTTTTGTGGAACTCTTTGAAGAGGCCAGAGAGGAATTAACCGCTTATTTTGCCGGTGATACCGGTTTTACCGTTGCGGTAGCTGCATTTTTCGCGGGAGTATTTTTGATCATGATAGTTGATATGCTGGTGCCGGAGCGGGATAATCCTCATCATGCGCTTGATCAGGAAGAGATCGAGTCGGCAAGGGAAAAACAGGAGGTTTCTGACTCTTCAGATATAGAGAGCCTGAGAGCAGAGGATCAGCAGGAGCTGGAGAGAGTGGGGTTGATGTCGGCTGCTGCGATAGCTATACATAACTTTCCCGAAGGACTTGTAACTTTTGTAGCTACACTGGCAGATCCCGCCCTGGGCATTACTATAGCTATAGCCATAGCCCTACATAATATTCCGGAAGGAATCGCTGTGGCAATTCCTATTTTTTATTCCACTGGCAGCCGCCTGAAAGCAGTGCTTTATTCATTTGCTGCGGGTACAGCTGAACCCGCCGGTGCCCTTCTGGGTTATTTTGTTTTCCGAGAGTTCTTTGATGAATTGACCTTCGGGATAATATTTGCATTTGTTGCCGGGATTATGGTTTTTATCTCTATAGATGAGCTGCTGCCAACCGCCAATGAGTATGGAGGAGAAGGTCATCAGGAAATTTATGCCTTCATCGGCGGAATGGCCATCATGGCTGTAACATTAATATTTGTAGGGTAGAATACTTATTAAGGATCTTCTTGTCTTAAGTTGGTAAATAGGGGACACTATTTTTTGGCCATGGATTTAACCTGAGTTTCGAAAAATTTCGAGTATCACTTTGCTTTATATCTTTCAGCCATTATTGTCATGATAGTGATCTTATACGATATCTATCAACTTATACAAGGAAGATTCCTTATCAAAAATAGTTTTCTACTCTTTTCATCAGCTCTGATACAGGTAGATCTTGGGGGCACTCACCCTCACAACGCTGGCATTTTATACAGGCATCTGCTCTCCTATCTTCATCGATATCATAATATTCTTCTTTCATATTTTGAAAACCATCATAAATGTGAGCATTATTGTACAGATCCAGAATTTTGGGTATTCTAACTCCTTCTGGACAGGGAGTGCAGTAGCTGCAGCCGGTGCAGTCTACCGGAGAAATTTTTTTGAACTCTGCTGCGGCTTTATTTATCAGTTCTGTTTCGTTTTGAGGAAGGCTACCCGGCCCTGTTCGGGCAGCTGTGGCGACATTTTCTTTTACTTCCTCAATATTATTCATGCCGCTCAGTACAACAGCAATTCGTTCATCCTGCCATAGCCATTCAAGAGCTCTGGCTGCAGGAGAAATATCTCGAGAGCTTTTTTCCCAAATTTTTTCTACTGCCCTGGGGGGCTTCCGGGCTAAAAGCCCGCCTCTAAGGGGTTCCATGATAACGACATCAAGATCCTGACGCCAGGCATAATCAAGTCCTTTTTCACCGGCCTGATACTTTCTATCCAGATAATTATATTGAATCTGGCAGAAATCCCAGGCAGGAAAAGAATCAATGATTTTTTTGAAGGCGGGAAAGTCATCGTGAAATGAAAAGCCCGGATGATTGATGAGCCCTTCTTCCTTCTTCTGCAGAAGCCAGTCGGTGATGCCGATATCGTAAAGTTTCTTCCAGCTTTTTTCTCTGAGAGAATGTAAAAGATAAAAATCTATATAATTTGTCTGCAGTTTTTTGAGCTGCTGCTGCAGGAAATAATCCAGGTCATCTTTGCTTTTTACCAGTGGGGTGGGGAGTTTGGTGGCCAGATAAATATCATTTCTTGCATCTCTGCTCTGCAGATAACTTCCGAGAAAATTTTCGCTTTCTCCTCGATGATAAAACCAGGCGGTGTCGAGATAGTTAACTCCGTTTTCCAGAGCGTAATCGAGCATTTCAGCGGCCTTTTCTGTTTTAATTCGGTCCGGCCTGTCATCCGCTGCTGGAAGCCTCATGCAGCCAAAACCCAGAGACGAAACCTTTTTTTCAGAGTTTTTCATCCTGCGGTAATTCATTGATTGTCCCTCCAGATGTTTATAAATTTATTGGTTGCTTCTCCAGAACCGCTGGTGATATTTTTTACAAATTTTATTGCTTTTTCTTCTTTAATTAATTATAATCAGTAAAGGCTTTTTAATCAAATGGTTTAACCTTTAACATTGCATTCAACCGAAATTATAGGAGGTGATTTTTAATCAGGTAATCAAAGATTTATTCTAAATTTTTTTTGTTAAATTTGACAGGAAAAAGAAACTGATCTATAATTTATACTAGGTGCATCTATATCAGCGGACTCAAGTGTGATTAAAGACACATGAGAGTTTCACATAAAAGGTTCACATCATTAATCTATCTAGGAGGCAAAATGAAATGACAAAAATGAAATCGATGGATGGCAATACCGCTGCTGCCCACGTGGCCTACGCCTTTACTGATGTAGCAGCTATCTATCCTATCACCCCGTCCTCCCCTATGGCAGAAATGGTTGATGAATGGAGTGCTTATGGGCGCAAAAATATTTTTGACCAGGAAGTAAGACTGACGGAGATGCAGTCTGAAGGAGGGGCGGCCGGGGCAGTGCATGGATCTCTGGCCACAGGCGCTTTAACTACTACCTTTACCGCCTCTCAGGGTCTGCTTTTGATGCTCCCCAATATTTATAAACTGGCCGGCGAACAGCTGCCCGGTGTTTTTCATGTCAGCGCCAGAACAGTTGCCACCCACGCTCTTTCAATATACGGAGATCACTCCGATGTAATGGCCTGCCGCCAGACAGGTGCAGGTATGCTGGCTTCTGGTGGTGTTCAGGAAGTTATGGACATGGCTGGAGTGGCTCATATGGCAGCAATTGAGTCGAGTCTGCCCTTCATTCACTTCTTCGATGGCTTTAGAACCTCACATGAGATTCAAAAGATTGAGGTACTCGAGTACGACCAGCTTGCTGAACTTTTTGATGAAGAAGCCGCTCAGGAATTTCGTGAAAATTCCATGTGCCCTGAAGATCCGGTAACCAGGGGAACAGCTCAGGGGCCGGATATATTTTTCCAGGCCCGGGAGGCAGTCAATCCATATTATGAGAGAACTCCTGAGATAGTCGCTGACTGCATGGAAAGGATCAGTGAAGTTACAGGTCGAGAATATCACCCTTATAATTATTACGGACCGGAGGATGCCGAGCACGTGATTGTAGCGATGGGATCGGTAACTTCCACCATAAAAGAAACTATAGATTATCTGCGCGGCAAGGGAGAAAAAGTAGGCCTGATAAATGTTCATATGTACAGACCCTTCTCCAGAGAGTACTTCCTCCAATCACTCCCGGACAGCGTGGAAAGAATAGCAACTCTTGATCGCACCAAAGAGCCCGGAGCTGAAGGAGAGCCGCTTTATGAAGACATAAGAACTGTATTTTATGATCGCGAAGAGCAGCCTACGATAGTCGGAGGTCGCTACGGCCTCAGTTCTAAAGATACGAATCCTTCTCACATAAAATCTGTTTATAACAATCTCAAGCAGTCAGAACCCAAGGACGACTTCACCGTCGGCATCGAGGATGATGTAACCTACACTTCCCTGCCGGTTAAAGAGGATATAGACACCACTCCGGAAGGCACAACCCGCTGCAAATTCTGGGGTTTTGGTTCGGATGGTACGGTCAGCGCCAACAAAAATGCAATAAAGATTATCGGAAATAACACCGATCTTTATGCCCAGGGTTATTTCTCCTATGATGCTAAAAAATCGGGTGGTGTAACCGTTTCTCATCTCCGCTTTGGTGAAGAGGAGATTAATTCCACTTATCTTATCGAAGTCGCCGACTATGTGGCCTGTCACAATGAAGCTTACGTGGACAAATTCGATATGGTTTCAGACCTCAAGCAAGGAGGCACTTTTCTGCTTAACTGCACCTGGACCGAGGATGAACTCGATGAGAGGTTGCCTGCTGAGATGAAAAAATATATCGCTGAAAATGATATCGATTTCTATATCGTCAACGGCTACGAAATTGCCGAAGAAGTGGGCCTCGGCCGGCGAATTAACATGATTATGCAGACCTGCTTCTTCAAACTGGCTGAAATCATACCTATCGATGAAGCCATAGATTATTTGAAGGATGCTGTGGAAGAATCTTACGGTCATAAAGGTGAAAAAATTGTAGAGATGAACTTTGAAGCTATAGACCATTCCCTGGAAGGACTCGAAAAAGTTGATGTACCGGATGAATGGGCTGAAACCAGCAGCAGTGCAGCTGAAAAAGGAGAGGACAGGCCGGAGTTCATCGAAGAAGTCCTTGAACCCATTGCCAAACAGGAAGGCGATGACCTGCCGGTAAGTACTTTTGCCGGTAGAGAGAATGGCAGTTTCCCTCAGGGAGTTTCTAAATACGAAAAGCGCGGCATAGCTCTGCACGTACCTGATTGGAAAGAGGAAAACTGCATTCAGTGCAATCAATGCGCTTATGTATGTCCTCATTCGGTAATTCGTTCTTTCCTTCTTGATGATGAAGAGGCCGAAAATGCTCCTGAATCCCTGACAACCATAGATGCTCGTGGAAGAGGAATTGATGAATATCAGTATAGAATTCAGGTCAGTCCTCTTGATTGCACCGGCTGCGGAGTGTGTGTAAATACCTGTCCCGCGCCAGAAAAAGCACTGGAGATGGAAGATTACGCTGAAATGGTGGAAAAAGAGAAGGAGAACTGGGATTATATAGCTGAAAATGTCAGCTACAAAGAAGATGTTGTTGAACCTGATACAGTGAAAAACAGCCAGTTCCAGCAGCCTTTGCTTGAATTCCACGGGGCCTGCGCCGGCTGTGGCGAGACTGCTTACGCCAGACTGGTGACCCAGCTTTTCGGCGAAAGAATGCTGATTGCCAACGCTACCGGCTGTTCTTCTATCTGGGGCGGAACCGCTCCTTCTACAGTTTACACTACCAACGAAGAAGGCGAAGGACCGGCCTGGGCTAACTCCCTCTTTGAGGATAATGCCGAATACGGTTACGGCATGCATCTTGGCAATGAACAGCTGCGGGATAGAATAGAACAAAATATGCAAGCTGCTATCGATAAAGATGAAATATCGGGAGATTTAAAAGAGCTTTTCTCTGATTGGATTGAGCATAAAGATGATGGTGAAAAATCCTATGAGCTGGCCAAAAAGATCAGGCCAAAATTACAGGGAGTTAACGAAAGCGAACATGTGCAGGAGGTCAAAAAACTCCAGAAATACCTGACCAAAAGATCCCAATGGATCTTTGGCGGTGACGGCTGGGCTTATGATATTGGTTTTGGAGGCCTGGATCATGTGCTGGCAGAAGGCGAAGATGTAAATGTGATGATTTTTGACACCGAGGTATATTCGAACACGGGCGGTCAGTCTTCAAAAGCCACACCTACCGCCGCTGCTGCTAAATTTGCGGCTTCGGGTAAGGAAACAGCTAAAAAGGATCTTGGCCAGATGTTGATGACCTATGGATACATTTATGTGGCTCAGGTTGCTTTAGGAGCCGACATGAGTCAAACGCTCAAGGCTATCAGAGAAGCTGAAGCTTATGATGGGCCTTCTGTGGTTATAGCCTACTCGCCCTGCATCGCTCAGGGATTGAAAGAGGGCATGAGCAAAAGTGTCGAACAGCAGGAAAGAGCTGTGAAATCAGGTTACTGGCATCTATATCGATTCAATCCCGAACTCAGAAATACAGAAGAAAACCCCTTCTCCCTTGATTCTGATGAACCTACAGAGTCTCTGCAGGACTTCCTGATGAGCGAGGTAAGATTCACATCGCTCAAGCAGGAGTTTCCTGAAATAGCTGATGAACTATTTGAAAAAGCTGAAGAAGATGTTAGAGAGAGATATGAGACATACAGGAGGCTCGAAAAAAGCTTTGAGCCGGAGGCTCTGGATGCCTAAAAGCATTTGATCTTTGATTGAGGCGGGAAATGTTGGTTTAAGAAATATAATTGGGCGATGAATTAAATTGCCTGTATAGGGGAAGGCTCTCAGAGATGAGGGTCTTCCCTAAAATTTTTAAAGGAAGGGCAAAAATATGGCCGAAGAACAAAATCTTTCTCTGAAAACACTAATTCTGCTCCAAAGCGCTCTGGCTTTGGTCAGCTTCGTTATTATAAAGCTGGTCTTTGATCCGGGAATGGGGAAATTGTGGCTCTATCCCTCTTCGTTATATTACAACTTAGTGATGGGAGCAGCAGGAGCAATAATTCTGTATTTTCCCGCTTATCTGTATCTTCGTCATAAGAAAAAAGAACTTCTGCAGGCGGTAAGGCCTCTGCTGCCGATATGCCGCAGACCTATAGCTCTTCTGGCGGCAATAAGTTTTTTAGCCGGGTTGAGTGAAGAGCTGCTTTTTAGGGCTTTACTGCAGCGTCTGCTGGGAATCTGGCCGGCCTCAATCCTTTTTATGCTGGCTCATGCCGGTTTCTGGGCTGCGCCCCCCAGAACTCAGGCCAGGATGCTATTTGCACCTTTTTCTCTGGCGGCCGGGCTGCTGATGGGATTGCTTTTTCGGGAGGCTGGTTTAACTGCAGCTGTCACAGCCCATTTTCTTTATGATCTGGCAGCTTTTGTTATGCTGAAAAAAGAATTTATAGGTGTGGGCAGGCGAAAATAAGGCAAAAAACAAAAAAACGCCAGTTTTTACTGGCGCGGCGCTTAAAACGATTGAAATTTGTGATATTATTGTCCCGCTTCTTTTCCTCTGTAGAAATTGTCTATAAAATGTTAGTTTGTAGATTTCCAGCTTACCTTCGGAATTTTTAATTCTTTAAGAGCTGCCTTCTATATCTTTGAGTTTTTCTATGCATTTTTCACAGACATTCTTTCCTTTGTATGAGACTAGTTCATCAACACTTGAACAAAGAGTGCAACCGGGCTCATATTTTTTGAGAATGACGGTTTCATCTTCCACATAGATTTCCATAGGATCTTTCTTATCAATATTCAGAGTCTGTCTGAGCTCTTTTGGCAGAACTATTCTTCCCAGCTGGTCAACCCTTCTAACAATTCCAGTAGCCTTCATTATTTTATCGCCCCTTCAGAAATAATTATATTTTTTCCTGTTAATTTAATTATACCTTATATTTACTTTGTTATCAAGTATTAACCTGTAAAGAATTTTATAACACTGGATTTGGAGGGGGGACTTAAAAAACATCTTTAATTTGATTTAATTTAATGATCTTTGCAGGAATTGGGCCGGGGAAAAGAGAATCTTAAAACCACACGAAGTTATTAAAAGAGTACTGGGTTTACTCTGTCTGAGTTTAAATTTTGAGCAAATTCTGCTATTTAATTGATTAAATTGAGCGATTGCGCTGTCAAATTTGGATATTCGAGGGGGAAATTAAGTTGAGCAGAACAGTTCTGGTGACCGATGATGCGGCTTTTATGAGAATGACATTAAAGAACACACTTTCAGATGAGGGTTTTGAGGTAGTGGCGGAGGCGGAAAATGGAAAGGATGCCATCGAAAAATATAGAGAGCATAATCCGGACCTGGTGACTATGGATATAACGATGCCCGAGGTTGATGGTCTGGAAGCCACAAAAGAAATTTTGGCAGAGGATCCAGAGGCAAAAATCGTCATGGTGAGTGCTATGGGACAGCAGAAGATGGTGATTGAGGCTATAGAAGCTGGGGCTCAGGATTTTATAGTCAAGCCTTTTGATGACGCCAGGATAAAAGAAGCCGTCAATAAAGTTTTCAGCGGGAGCGAGGTGTAAAATAAATGGATGAAGAATACCTAAAAATGTTCTTCGATGAGGCAGAGGAGTATATCCAGAGCTTAAATGAGGACATATTGACGCTGGAGCAGGAACCTGATAATGAAGAAGTTATCAATTCAATATTCAGAGCTGCTCACTCTTTAAAAGGCATGGCAGCAACGATGGGATTCGACAGCCTGACCAATTTGACTCATAAGATGGAAAATGCTCTGGATTTGATAAGGAATGATGAACTTTATCTTGACACTGATCTTATAGATGCTCTTTTTGATGGAATTGACTTGATAAATGAACTGGTCGAAGACATCAAACGAAGCGGCGAGGAAGAGACGAACGTAGATGATTATGTTGAAAAGCTAAATGAGATGATAGAATCTCACAGGGGAGCACCCGTTTCCGGTGATAAGACATTAGCAGGATCATCTTCGGGAAAAGAATTGCCCGAGAAAGGAGCGGAAGAGCTGGAAATTTCTCTTGATAAAGACGATAGAAAAGAAATTTTTGAACACAGCAGTTCCGGTGATGAAATTCTTCAGATAGAGGTTAAATTTGATGAGGATAGCATGCTTCGCAGTGTTAGAGCTTACATGGTGCTTAAAAAAGCAGAAGAATTGGGATATCTGGTAAAATCAGAACCGGACAGAATGGCTATCGAAGATGATGATGTCGAAATAGAGGATAAATTATATCTGCTGATAATTTCCAGTCTGGGCAGAGAAGAGATTAAAGAAGAAATCCTTGATATCATTGAGATAGTTGAGGCGAATATCACTGCGCTTGATATAAACTTCGATGAATTTACCGAAGATGAAAAGAATAAAACCAGTGATTCTTCCGGGGGCAGCAGCGATTCCAAGATAGAGGTTTCACCGACGGTCAGGGTTGATATAGATAAGCTGGATAAACTTATGAATATGGTTGGGGAGCTGTTAATTAATAAGACTCAAATGGAAGATTTGAATATTGACAATGATGTTTACAAGGATATCATTCAGCAGCTCGATAGAGTTACTATGGAGCTTCACCATGTGGTTATGCAGATTCGCATGGTTCCTATCGGGGGAATTTTCAACAGATTTCCCAGGCTGGTAAGAGATCTTTCGCGTGATCTCGATAAAGAGGTGGATCTGAATATAGAAGGGGCCGATACTGAACTCGATAGGTCTATCATAGACGAACTGGCCGATCCGCTTGTTCATATAATCCGCAATGCTGTCGATCATGGCATTGAAAAACCCGATGTGCGAGAAGAGAAAGGCAAACCCAGAACGGGACAAATCGATCTTAGCGCTTATCAAAAAGGAAGCGAAATAGTTATAGAAATAGAAGATGATGGCCGCGGCTTAGACCCCGACGAAATAGCCGGTCAGGCTGTTGAGAAAGGACTGGTTTCTTCAGAAGAAGTTGAGACGCTCAGCGAAATGGAAAAGCTGGATTTTATCTTTTCTCCTGGCTTTTCAACCAGCGATGAAGCCAGCGAAGTTTCGGGCAGGGGAGTGGGCATGGATGTGGTCAAAAGAGTGGTAGAATCTCTCGATGGTCAGGTTTCTCTGGAATCAGAACCCGATCAGGGTACTCTCATTACGATCTCCCTTCCGTTAACGCTTGCTATCACCCAGGCTCTGATGGTAAAGATAGACAGAGAAACATTTGCCATACCGCTGGATGCCATAAGTGAAACTCTAACTATAGATCCTGCCGAGATAAAAACAGTTAGAGGGCAGGATGTGATCGTGCCTCGAGACACCACCATACCGGTCACCGAAGCGGCCAGGCAGCTCAATATAAATATAGATTTTGACCGATACAAAGAATGGGAAGAGATACCTGTTGTAACGGTAAATACAGGCAATAGAGTGGTTGGACTGATAATTGATGAATTTTTGAACCAGCAGGAAATAGTGGTTAAATCACTGGGAGAGTATCTGGGTAATGTTGAAAATATTAGCGGAGCTACAATTATAGGCGATGGCGATGTTGCCTTGATACTGGATGTGCGGGATATAGCCTAAGAATACAGTGCGAGGAGGTATGATCTAATGCCAGCAGAGACTGGATATAAAGATATGAAAGAGATGGAAGAGAAAGAAGCAAAAAATCGCAAGCAGTTTGTCACTTTTAAAATAGGTACAGAAAATTACGGTATATTGATCGAGCAGGTTAAGGAAATAATCAGGCCTAAAAGAATAACTCAGGTGCCCAACACTGAAGAATATGTTATAGGGGTAATAAATTTAAGAGGGCAGATAGTTCCAGTTCTAAATATCAAGAAAAAACTCAGGCTCGAGCAAGAAGTGGAAGATAGTGCTAGGGACATGCAAGAAGAAGATCGAATCATTACTGTTGAACTGGAAGATTCATTGATAGGAATAAAGGTTGATGAGGTTAACGAGGTTATCTGGCTGGGCGAGGACGTTATAGAGCCCCCTCCGGAGGTAGCAGGAGGTATAAGACAGGAATATCTGCAGGGAGTAGGAAGAATGGACGATGAGCTGCTGGTGCTGGTAGATCTTAAAGCGCTTCTTTTTGAGAAATTTGCCGGAGAGGGAAATGAAGAGAAATCCGGGCAGGAGGCGGAATAAAAAGTTCAAATACATTGAACCCGGCGCTTATTGAAAAAATTGAAATATGTGATTCATATTGCCTCCTGCGTTATTTTGAATTAGCAGGGGGTTATTATATTTATATTCAAATTAGTTTGGGTTATCACTGCCAGTCGCAGTGAAACGTTCCCGGTTTATCTTTCCTTTCAAACCCATGCTGGCCAAAATAATCACGCTGAGCCTGTATCAGGTTGGTGGGAAGATATTCTGTTTTAAGTGTATTTATATAATTTAATACTGCCTGCAGCCCGGGCTGGGGCAGCCCCGACTTTATACATAAACTGACGAATTCCAGGAGACTGCTGTAATTGTTTTTGAGCAGGCTCAGCTGATCTGAATGGATCAAAAAATCCTGCAGTGCAGGTTTTTTCTCATAAGCTTTTTCAATCTCTGACAGGATAGATGATCTGATAATGCAGCCTCTGGACCAGGTTCTGGCAGTATCGGGTATCTCTATTTCGTAGTTATATTTTTCGGATCCTATTTGCAATAATCTTATTCCTTCGGCATACGCTGTTCTCATGCCCAGCTGCAGTGAATTTCTGGCCTTGGAGATAAATTCTTTTTTATCGGAATCAATGGACTGCAGAACTGATTTATTTTGGACGGGTTTTTCCTTTTCGAACCGCCGGCTGAACTCATTTCTGGTATCGAGCTGGAGGGAAGTGATCCTGCTGTGGACAGCATTAGTTATGAGAAATAGAGGAACATTTAATTTCAGGCTCTCTTCTACACACCATCTCCCTGTCCCAGATTGTTCTGCCCTGTCAGATATCAGCTCCAGCAGCGGCATCTTTTTTTGGTCTGATGCATTAGATCTTTTCTCGAGTATATCGGCGGTGATTTCGCTTAAAAAAGCAGGCTCTTTTTCGTTCCACCTCCTGAAAATCCTGCTCATTTTTTTGTGAGATAGTTTGAGACCTTTTTTCATGACATAGTAGATATCTGCAATCATCTGCATAATAGCGTATTCTATGCCGTTGTGGACCATCTTGACAAAGTGTCCGCTGCCGCCCTGGCCAAAATAACTGTGGCAGGATCCGCTTTTTGAACTGGCGGAGATCTTTTCGAAAATATGCTCAGTGTCTGCAAAGGCGCTGCTATCCCCGCCCATCATTATAGAAGGGCCTTTTCTAGCTCCCTTTGCTCCCCCGCTGATACCTGCTCCTATATATCTTATGCCCTCCTGTTCCAGAGCTCTCTGGCGCCTGCTGGTTTCTTCATGGTTGGAATTGCCGCCGTCAATTATTATATCTTCAGTTGAGAGCAGCGGCAGGAGAGCCTCAATGATTTCCTCAACAGGTTCTCCGGCTCCCACCATGAGCATTATTCGCCGTGGTTTTTTGAGAGAGCTGCAGAGCTCATCCATATCCTGACAGAGCAGAAGATCTCCCGGCAAGTTTTGGCCGGCTATTTCTTCTCTGAGATTGTTTCTGGCCTGCTCGGATATGTCATAGGCTGAGACATCAATATCACTGGACAGAAGATTGTAGACAAGATTGGCTCCCATCGTGCCCAGACCTATTAACCCGAATTCTGATGCTGGCATATTTATACCCTCCTGTAGAGTTTTACAGGCAACTATAAAAAATTAACTGCCCACAAGAAATATATAATCAGCAAAAACATTATAACATAGAGATAAAAACGTTTCGAGACTTTAGCTTGACATAAAAAATCAAATGTTATAAAATTAAGATGAAGCTGATATATCACATATTTAATATCAGAGAAACGATTAAGTTTATAAACCAACAAAGGATGATTATTTATGATAGAGACCAAGAGTATTTCGGAACAGATCACAGAAATATTGAAGAAAAAAGTTCTTCGTCATGAATTTACTCCCGGTGAAAAAATTGATACCGATATGCTCGCTCAAAAGTTTGATGTAAGTGCTATGCCCGTAAGAGATGCTTTAAAAAAACTTGAAAATAGAGGATTGGTTACTAATAGAGAGCGGGTAGGATTTTTTGTCAGAAAGTTTGAGTTAGATGAAATCAGGGAGATTATTGAGGTGCGGATTATGTACGAGGGTTACTGTCTTGAAAAACATCTCAACAATATTGATTTTCAAGCACTCGAAAAATTGTATGAAGACATGAAGAACTTTAATAACGCAAACCGTAATGAATTCGACAATATTGATAAAAGTTTTCATAATTTAATCATAGAAGCTTCTCAAAATAATATTTTGATTGAAAGATACCGAAATATTGAGGATCTAATAGATCTTGTAAGACACCTTGATAGAGAACGTGAAAAGGATGCTATGTCTGAACATATAAAAGTGACTGAAAAAATACTTAACAAAGAACCTGAAAAGGCAAAAAGTTCCCTTGAAGAGCACATTATTAATGTGCGTGACGGTATAATTGGTGGTTACGAAGAACTATAAATATAGATCTGAGTTTCCTTATAAAATCCTAGGGGGGTGGATAAAACATTTTTTAAGGTCTATAAATTGATTTTTGAATCAAAGCTTTACTGTTTTTAATTAAAGAATCAAATTAAAAATCAGGGAGGGTAAAATTTATGATTGATCGCAGGTTATTTGTCCTAGCATTTACACTGATTGTAGGGCTTTCTTTAACTTTTTCAGCAGCCGCGGAAGCCGGAGAAACAATGAGAATAGCTCATTATTTTGCAGCTGACCATCCAACAAATGAAAGATTGGAGGGCATATTTAAAGAAACTGTTGAGGAAAATACCGACCATACTGTAGAGGTATATCCTGCCAATCAGCTGGGTTCTGAAGAAGAGTTTAGTGAAGGTGTTATGATGGGAGAAGTTGAAATGGCTGTAACAGGAAATATGTGGGAAATGTTCGATGAGAGTATTTCTTTTATCCAGCTGCCCTATGTATTTGTAAATATGGAACATGCTTATGACACTATGACTGGAGAACTTGGTGACCAGGTTTATGAAGAACTCTTTGAACCATTAGGAATCGAAGTTATGGGTTATTTTTCTCAGGGAGGCAGAGCTTTATCCAATAATGTAAGGCCAATTGAACATCCGGATGATACAGAAGGAATTACCATGAGAACATGGGAAGGCACTACAATTATAGAGATAATGGAGAGCTTTGGCTTTGATGTTACCGTTATGTCAATGGATGAGCTTTTTACCGCTCTGCAGCAGGGCGTTGTAGATGCTCAGGACAACCCTATATCAGCGACATATCATCAGGGCTGGTTTGAGGTTCTCGATTATGTATCCACAACCGAACACATAATTGCTCCCAATTACTTTGTGAGCAATCAAGAGTTCATGAACAATCTTCCTGATGAAGATCAACAGCTTATAAAGGAGACCGCTGCTGAAACCACCGCTAAAATTCATGAAGATATTATGGAAGAGGAAGAGGAAATAATAGAGACAGTCAAAGAAGATTATGATGTAGAATTTACAGACCCGGATGTAGAACCGTTCATGGAAACTACAGAGCATATGATAGAAGAATTCATTGAAGACTTTCCTGAAACTGAAGATCTGATTCGGGATATACAGGAAGCAGGCGAGGAATATATTGACTAAAACTTGTCAGCTTGTTATGTGCCGGGTCCGGGTTGTCCCCGGATCCGGACAATTTTAATCCATGAGGTGATCTTCTGAAATATGAAAATATATTTCAAATTTCTTGATGGTCTGGGATGGGTTATGGAAAAATTATTGATCATATTAATGATAGCCATGGTGGGGGTTGTATTTGCAAATATTGTTCTTCGTTTTGTAGGCAGACCTATTCGATGGGCAGACGAAGTCGCAAGGCTGGTTTTTGTGTGGATAGCATTTATAGGAATGTATGTCGGCTTTCGCCGCAAGGTTCATCCCAGTTTTACACTTCTTGTGAAAATTATTAACAACAAAAGCACCAAAGCCGGAAAATTTTTTAAATTACTTATTCAGCTTTCTATATTCTTTTTTCTAGCGATTATTACTTATGGAGGATATCTTTATATAGATCAGGCCTGGATACAGACAACAGCTGTTTTGAGAATATCTGTTGGGTGGAAATACATGGCAGCTCCCGTCGGCGGAATTTTAATGCTGCTGGAAGTTTTGCGGAATATCATGCTTCTGTTCACAAAAGAAAAAGCTGAGTTTGGACAGAAAATGTTCAAATAGTGGGTGATTAAATAAAATGGAAGCCTTGATAGTTTTTCTGTTATGTCTTTTATTAGTAATAGTGCTGGGAATACCAATAGGATTTGGGATCGGCTTAACAGCAGTAGCAGTGATGCATACTCTGGGAATGACCAATTTTAGAATCATTTCCCGCCGATTGATATCCGGTATAGATATTTATACTCTCCTTGCTATACCTTTCTTCATGCTGGCAGGGGAGATTATGAATCAGTCAGGGATAGTGAAAGATCTTTTGAAATTTTCCAGAGCGATTGTGGGCAAATTCACAGGAGGTCTGGCTCACGTCAATATTCTGGTTAGCATGCTGTTTGCCGGCCTGAGCGGCTCTTCAGTTGCTGATACTTCAGCAATCGGCTCGATTCTTATTCCCATGATGGATGAAGAAGGTTATGATACGCCTTTTTCTACAGCAATAACCTGTTCTTCTGCGCTGATTGGAGTTATAATTCCCCCCAGCATCCCCATGATAATAATTGGCGGAATTGCTCAGATTTCGATTATCAGATTATTTTTAGGAGGGGCTATTCCCGGGATTATAGTTGGACTGGCTCTTATGTTAATGGCCTATATCATAGCCAGAAAAAGAGGCTATCCGGTGGGAAGTGGTGTAAGTTTTCGGGAATTTATAGAGGTTTTTAAAAAGACTTTTTGGGCCCTTTTACTTCCTTTGATAATTCTTGGAGGAATCTTGAGTGGTATCTTTACTGCCACAGAAGCAGGGGCGGTTGCAGCTGTTTATGCGCTTTTGATTTCGTATTTTCTTTATGGAATGAAGTGGAACAAATATCCGGAAATTTTGTCAAATGCCGCAGTAAACACGGGTATAGTTATGCTGGTCTGCGGTACGGCCATGGCTCTTACCTGGTATCTCGCTACAGCGCAGGTGCCTCAATATTTAACCCACTTTATAACTGAATTTACTGAAAGCCCAATTGTATTTTTGCTACTTTTAAATTTAATGCTGTTTATAGTGGGTACTGTAATAGATCTGACACCGGCTTTATTTTTGCTTGTGCCGATATTACTGCCGGTTAGCAATCAGTTTGGGATTGATCCGGTTCATTTTGGAGTAATTATGGTAGCAAATCTTTCAGTGGGCCTGATTACTCCTCCAGTAGGAACTGTTCTTTATGTGGGAACATCTATTGGGGATATTTCCTTAGAACGACTTGTTAAAGCCCTTATACCAATGTATATAATTGTTTTTGCTGTAGTACTTTTAATTACCTACGTAACTCCTGCGGTGATGTGGCTTCCTTCTATCCTCAGTTGATTGCAGGCTGATAAATTAATATTCATTCAGACTCAGAAAATAAATAATTTATAATCTGGGTTAACAAATTTGGGGGGGATTTAAATGTCCGGGACTATAGATGAACTGCTTATGATACCCGGGCCCACTGATATTTCTGGTGAAGTTCTAAAGGAAATGTCGTCCAAAACTGTAGCTCATTATGGTGAAGACTGGACAGAGTATTATAATGAAACCAGATCTTTAATAAAAAACATTTTGCATACCGATAATGATCTATTTCTTTTTGTTGGCTCCGGTCATGCTGCTATCGATGCTTCTCTTGGCAGCCTGCTGGAAGAGGGAGATGAAGTTTTGGTGCTTAGCAACGGCATATTTGGTAATAAGCTGGCCCGAATTTCGAGATTGCATAAAGCTGAAGTTACAGTTCTTGAAAAAGAATGGGGAAAAGCTTTTAATCCGGGCAGGGTGGATAATTTTTTAAAGGAAAGTCAAAAGGATTTTAAAGCTATGCTTATGGTTGATGTGGAGACTTCTACAGGGATAAGAAATCCTGTGCGAGAGCTGGCTGAAGTTGCCCAAAAACATGATCTGATTTCATTTGTAGACGGAGTTTGTTCTATTGGAGTTGAAGAATTTTATATGGATGAATGGAATATCGATTTTTGTGTGACAGCTTCTCAGAAGGGACTTGGTGCTCCTCCTGGACTGGCAATAGTATGTCTTAATGATAGGATCTGGCAGGCGATTGATGATCGTAACAGTGAAATAAGAGGCTGGTATTTAAATTTGAAAATCATGAAGGAATTTGAAGAGAAGCAGAAAGGGTGGCAGCCCTATGGTATCACAATGGCAGTTCACAATGTTATGGCTCTCAAAAAAGCACTGGAATTGATCGAAAAAGAGGGATTAAAGAATCGAATCAAAAGACATAGAGAGTCAGCTGAATTTTTTCGAAAAAGCATTCGAGAACTTGGGCTTGAAGTGCTGGCCGAGGAAAAACACGCCTGCAGCGCTGTTACAGCAGTAAAAAATCCCGAAGGATTTGATTCTTCATTTATAATAGATAGATTGCAGGAAAATAATATAAGAATTGGCAACGGTTTGGGGGAATTTGCCGGAGATTATATCAGGGTTGGTCATATGAATCAGGGAGCTGCCCGGGTCAGTCTTTATCCAGTTATCTCTGTGCTCGAGGAAATATTAGAAAAAAGAAAAAAATCAAAAAACGGTATAGTGTAAAAGATAAAAAAATCTGCCTCATTTTTATCAAATAGGGAGGTTTGAATTACTATGTCCTATCGTTTTTTTATAGCTTCGCGATCTTACGGCAAATACAGCCCGGAAACCAGAGAATTTTTACAGGAAGAAGGGTGTGAACTGGACTTTAATCAGCTGGATAGAGTTTATAAAGAAGAAGATCTGAAAGAGATAATTGCTGATTATGACGGAATTGTAGTTGGTGTTGATGAGATGACCGAAGAGGTAATAGAGGCTGCGGAAAATCTCAAAGTTATTGGCAAAAATGGCATCGGTGTGGACAATATTGATCTAAATGCAGCTTCCAAGGCTGGAATTCCGGTGGTAAATATACCCGGTGCTAACAGTCATTCTGTAGCTGATCTGGCAGTAGGACTTATGCTGGCTCTGGCCAGATCCATTCCAGCTGTTGATAATATGACAAAAGAGGGCAAATGGAAGCGCATAATTGGAAGAGAGCTGTGGGAGAAGAAGATTGGTGTTATAGGCACCGGAAGTATAGGACGGGAGATAGTAAGGCGTCTTACAGGTGGTTTTAACTGTCAGGTAATGGCCTATGATATAGAAAAAGATGAAGAGCTCGTGCAAAATTCACGGGTTGAATACAGGGATTTAGAGGAGATAATTCCTGAGGCTGATTACCTATCTCTAAATGTACCTTTAACAGATTCCACCCGGAATTTGATAGACAAAGAAAAATTAAGCAAGATGAAAAAAAGCGCTTATATGGTCAATACTGCTCGGGGCGGGGTGGTCAATGAAGAGGATCTGTATCAGGCTTTAAAAGAGGAAGAGATAGCCGGAGCTGCCTGTGATGTTTTTGCAGAGGAGCCTCCGGGCGACAGCAATTTATTTGAACTCGATAATTTCATTGCTACTTCGCATATAGGTGCATTTACATATGAAACCAACCGCAGGGCAGGTATGGGTTTGGCCCGGGATATGATATCTGTTTTAAAGGGAAAAGAACCGAAAAATCTCGTTAATCAGCCATATTGAAAGCTGTATAATACTCGAAATTTAAGGACTTTGATATATATCATCGGGATATGATTATTTCTGGCATTTAAAATGATGGAAATCGGAAATGCTGCAATGATTTAACGGGGTGTGTGATAGACAATGGATAAGCTATTTTGCGGCTTTGATCTGGGAACCTCTTCAGTGAAAGGGGCTGCATTTAACCAAAATTTCGAGCAGATATTTGAAGTGCAAAAATCTCTTTCGTTGATTAGTGAAAAAGAAAGCCAGGCTGAACTGGATCCCGAAAAGGTTTATGCAAAAACATTGACCTCACTGAAAGAATTGACAGCAAAAGCTGAAAAAAGAAGTCAAAACATAGATTTTGTTTCTTTTAGTTCAGCCTTACATTCGTTAATAGCGGTGGATAAAAATTTTGAACCTGTGACTGGTTGCCTGACCTGGGCCGACTCCCGGGCTCAGTCAGTGGTAGCCGATCTGGAAGAAATTTATAATAATAGAGATATTTACAGCAGAACTGGATGCCCTCTGCATGCAATGTATATGCCCGCCAAAATTTATTGGCTTAAGAAAAACAAACCAGAAGTTGTTGAGAAAACGGATAAATTTATAACTATTAAAGAATATATCATATATAAACTGACGGGTGAAAAAGTAGTTGATTATTCGCTGGCCGGTGCGGGCGGAATGTTTAATATAAGAGGCCTCTGTTGGGATCATAATTTACTTGACCTTCTGGGTTTTGGCAGGGATTATTTTAATAGAACTGCAGACGGCAAATTGGAGCTGGATTTACGGGAAAAAATTTGCGATGAATTAAATAGCGAATTCAAAATTGTTCTGGGAAGCGGCGATGGCCCGCTGGCAAATCTGGGAGCAGGGTCCTATCAAAATAATGAATTTGTGCTAACAATTGGTACCAGCGGAGCCGTCAGGGCCTTTTCCAGCGAACCGGTAATGGATGATTCTAAAAGAACCTGGTGCTATATGCTGGATGAAGATATTTTTCTGCCCGGGGGTGCAATCAACAACGGCGGATTGGTGCTGCAGTGGCTGCGAAAACTTCTCTATGACGATAAAACGGAGGAAAAGAGTTTTTATGAGGATATTGATCGTTATATTGATGATATTGATCCTGGCAGTGAAAAACTCATGTTTCTTCCTTTTCTTGCCGGCGAGAGATCTCCGAACTGGGATGCTTCCATGAGAGCTATAATGGTGGGGCTGGGTTTAAACCATGATCGCAGGCAAATTATCAAAGCCGGATTGGAAGGAATAGTATTTAGAATGTATTCAGTTTTTAGTGCTCTGGAAGATCTTCTCGAAAAACAAAACAGGGTGATAGCCACAGGAGGGTTTACCAGATCCGATCCATGGCTGCAGCTGCTGGCGGACATCTTTGGTAGAGAGGTTACTAGTTTTGAATCTTTTGATGCTTCAACTGCCGGAGCTGCTATGATGGGAGCGGTGTCCAGGGGATATTATGATAGTTATATTGATATTGATCCCGCCTGGGAAGTGAAGGCTTTTAAAAAGCCTGACATGGAAAAGCACAATAAGTATCAGCAGCTTTATTCTCTTCATGAGGAAATATATCAAAAGAATCGGGATGTATTTGCCAGGCTGAATGAAATTGAGTTTAACTCTTGAAGCTAAATAGATAGAGGTGATAAATAAATGAAAAATATAAAACGAAGAATTAAACAGGAAAAAATTATCGCTATAGTCAGAGGTGTAGAAAAGGATAAATTTAAAGCAGTAGTGGAAGCACTTTTAGCAGGTGGTGTAAACTGCATAGAGGTTACGATGAGTCCCGGTGATTCTGAAAAGACAGAGTCTGCCCTCAAGATGATTTCAATTCTGAGAGATAATTATTCGGATAGCGTTTGTCCTGGAGCAGGGACGGTAATCACTAGAGATCATCTAAATAAAGCGATCAGCGCTGGAGCGGAATACGTTATATCGCCCAGCACCCAGCCGGATTTGATAGAAGCTGCAAAAAACCTTGATAAAATTGCCATACCTGGAGCTGCCACTCCGACTGAGGCAGTTGAAGCAGAGCAGGCTGGAGCAGACTTCGTTAAATTTTTTCCTGCTGCAGCTTCCGGTTCTGGCTATATGAAAGCTTTGCAGGGACCAATATCTCATATTCCTTTTCTGGCTGTCGGAGGCATCAGCCCGGAGAATGCAGAAGACTTTTTAAAGGCAGGAGCAGCCGGGTTGGGGATAGGAGGAGGACTGGTCGACAGTGAAGCTGTAAACGCAGAAAGATTCGATGTAATCACGGAAAAAGCCGAGAAATTTAAAGAAATTATAGAAAGAAATAGAGGGTAGCAGTTTTCCTTAATTTTTAGGTCAGGGCGGGTGATAAATTTGCAGGATGATGTAAATAAAAGGGATAATTTATATCGGGTTTATTTTGACGTAGGTACCAGCAAAAGCCGTGGTTTTTTGCTTAAAGGTCTCAGGGTACTGGATCAAATGAAGAAAAAAATTGGGTCTAAAGATGTGGCTATCGAAGATGATCAGAAGTTATTAAAAAGAGAGATCAAAAAACTTTACAGGAATATTAAAGCCGATAACAGTTTAAAAGATAAAGATATTGAAGAAATATATCTTTCCGGAATGGTGACATCAAAATTTGGCTTTAAAGAAGTTCCTCATATTCCCACACCGGTTACAATAGAAAAATTGGCCGAATCAATTTACAGCTATGAAGACGAAATATTCGGGCGTGATATAAATTTGATTCGAGGACTAAAAACTTTTTCCGATGACCGGGAAATAAATGCAGAAAATTTTTCAGAAATTAATAATGTTCGGGGAGAGGAGATCGAGATCTTCGGCATAGTTTCTCGATGCAGCAAAAATAAATTTCATGTATTTATGCCTGGATCCCATACACATATTGCCAGAATTGAGAACGGAGAGATAAAAGATTTGCTTTCCAGTTTCACCGGCGAGCTGTTTCAGGTTATATCAGAACACACTTTGCTTTCTCCCTCCATAGATTTGAGCTGCGAAAAATATGATGTAGAGATGTTGAAGAAGGGCTTTCAGCATTCTGAGGAGCTGGGGATGAACAGATCTCTTTACCTGATCAATACCATGCAGATGTTTACTGATATAGACAAAAATAAGAAAACTTCTTATCTGGAAGGCATAATACTGGGAGATTTGATAAGGCTTTTCAGACGCCGGTGGCCGGATGCCCAAGACGTCATGGTAGCGGCAAAACCAGCCCTGGGTTTTGCCTACGAAAAGCTGCTGGAGAATTATGATTACAATATTGTTGAGTTTAATTGTGAAAGTGAACTTTCCGTTGAAGGATTTAAGATGATATTAAATTATCTCTGGCAGCGATGAATTTCGGGGTAATATAACAGCATTAAGATCAGGAAGGAGGAGATTTTTTGTTGGTTAAAACTTGCAGCAGCGATGATGACGGGGGAATTACACGGAATGAACTAAAAGAAATTATATCAGAATACATCGAGAAAAAAGTTGCCGGAAAAAATAAAATTCTAATTATTCCTCCTGATGGCACTCGTTTTCACTCCGGTGCAGGTATGATTACGGAAATGATCTACAAAAAATTAAAAGAAAATCAGGAAATAGAAATCGATATAATGCCAGCCCTGGGAACTCACGAGCCGATGGGCAAAAAGGCTTTAAAGAATATGTTTGGTGATATACCGTATGAGAATTTCATCAGACATAGATGGCGCAAGGATACAGTTAAAATCGGTGAAATTTCCAGGGATTACCTGGCAGAGTTATCCGAAGGAAGATTTGCTGATTCCATCGAGGTAAAGATAAATGAAAAAGTAGTGATGGGAGATTATGATCGAATTATTTCTATCGGTCAGGTGCAGCCTCATGTAGTGGTTGGAATGGCAAATTACACAAAAAATATTGTAGTTGGCTGTGGCGGTGAAGAAATAATAAATAAATCTCATTATCTGGGAGCTGTATATGGGCTGGAGAGATTGATCGGCAGAGATCATTCTCCTGTTAGAAAATTATATGATCGCATTCAGAAAAACATGTTCTCCGATCTTCCTCTGGACTATGTTTTAACTGTTAATAGATCTCATATTAATCAGGATAGAGGTCTTTCTGATATACTGGGGATTTTTATTGGCGATGATAGAGAAACTTTTTCCAGGGCGGTTAATTTAAGCCAGCAAAATAATATAAATTATTTTGATAAACCCATTCAAAAATTTGTTGTCTATCTCGATCCTGACGAGTTTTCCAGCACCTGGCTGGGTAATAAAGCTATTTATCGCACCAGGCTGGCTGTGGCGGATGGCGGTGAAATAATTATTGCTGCTCCAGGATTGAAAACAATTGGTGAGGACGAAGAGTTCGATAGAATAATAAGGAAATATGGTTATATAAATAAGAAAAAAGCAATGAAATTGACCGAACAAAATGAAGATTTACAGGAGAATCTGGCGGTGGCTGCTCATTTGATTCACGGATCACCTGAAGGGCGTTTTAAAGTGACATATGCCTGTAATCCTGAATTCAGCTCTGAAATCAAAAATGTTAACTATAACCATATTCCTTTAAACCAGGCTGAAGATAAATACGAGATTGAAAGTTTAGAGCCCGGATTCAATGAGATCAATGGAGAGAAAATTTATTATATAGAGAATCCCGCGACGGGTGTGTGGGTATATCAGGAGAGATTTTAAGATTCTTATATTTGTTTTGTTATGATTTGAATTTAGCAATAAAATGTAAAATAAAGGGGGGATGAGTTATCGTTTGGTGATAATTAAGAACGAAATCTTTTGGCAGGGTTGGTAACTATTTTAGAAAAAACACTTATATAATCATTTAATCAAAAGGAGGAGATTTAAATGAAAATGAAAGGCAAATTGGCAATATTTTTAGTTTTTGCTTTGGCTTTTGGTTTTGCATTTTATGGTGGGGATGGAGTCCAGGCGGCAGAATATAATATTAGGGCAGGTATAGGTTTTGATGATCAGTCTGCCTCATATGCTGGGCTACAAAAATTTAAGGATATGGTAGAGGATAAAAGTGAAGGCAGAATAGAAGTTGAAATTCATCCGGGAGCTGCTCTAGGTGATGATATAGAAATGATGGAAAATCTTCAGAGGGGAGTTCAAGAAGTTACTGTTCCTTCCACGGCTCCAATAACTGGTTTTGTTGAAGATTTTGCAATTTTTGATCTCCCTTTCTTGATTCCAAATTATGAAACGGCAGATTATATTTTAGACGGTGTTATTGGCCAAGAATTACTTGAACAACTGGAAGATGTAGGAATAATTGGAGTTACTTATTGGGAAAATGGGTTTAGACAATTAACTAACAACGAAAGGCCAGTTGAAAGTGTCGAAGATATGGAAGGACTTTCTATAAGAACTATGGAGAATGAGATTCATTTAGATGCTTTTGAAGAAATGGGAGCATCTCCTAGCCCTATGGCTTTTGGAGAACTTTTTTCGGCCCTTGAGGCTGGAGTTGTAGACGGGCAGGAAAATGCATTTGCCACTATCAACTTTCAGCATTTCTATGAAGTCCAACAATATGTAACAGATACAGGTCATATATACAATCCATTAGTTTTCATGATAAGCGAGGAATTTTATAATGAACTTCCTTCAGATCTCCAAGATGTTGTAATAAAATCTGCTGAAGAAGCAGGGATTTATCAAAGAGAGCTGAAAAGAAACATGCATGAAGCAGCTAAAGAGGACCTGCAAGATAGAGATGACACTGAAGTTACGGTTTTAACTGAAGAGGCTAGAGAAGGATTTAGAGAAGCTGTAGAACCGGTATATGAAAATTATGAAGAACAAATAGGGGAAGAATTCATTGAAAGAGTTCAAAATAGAATAGAAGAATGGCAAGATATACAGGATATCTAAGATATTTGAAAGTGTTTAATTAGTGGGGCAGTAGAACAGTAAAGCTGCCCCACTAAAATTATCCCAACTATATTTATATAATTATTAAGAACCGATAATTTAATTTTGGGTGTGTTAATATGGAAATAATAAAAAATATATATTATAAATTTAGAAAAACCCTGAAATTTTTATTTAGATTGTTATTAGCTGTCAATGTAATAATAATAATTTCAATAGTAAATTTACAGGTCTTTTATAGATATGTCCTTTCTTCTTCTTTGCCTTGGGTAGATGAGTTATCAAGGTTTGTTTTCATATGGATAGGCTTCATAGGGGCAGCAGTGGCTCATGAAAAAGACAAACATATTGGTTTAGTGCTTTTGTTAAATAAGTTATCAAAAAGAAGCAAACGTATTTTACAATTTATAAATGAAATAATAATTTTCATAGCGGTTGTTGTCTTAATGATTTACGGTTATGAATCTGCAATTACAGCTAGACATACATCTCCAGCACTTCATATAACAATGATGTGGGTTTATATGTGCGTTCCTATTGCTGGGGTGTATCTTATTTTAGTCAGTGCTGAAAATATGGCGGATAAAATTATACAAATAGTTAAGAAGGGTGATTAAGGTGACTGTACTTGGACTATTTTTGTTGTTTTTATTTATCTTTACCTTTATGGGAGTACCTATCGTGTTTAGTTTGACTATTTCAAATATATTATTAATAATCTGGCTGGACTTTCCTCTGGATATAATTGCAACAGAAGCAATATCTGGGATTAATGAGTTTTCACTGTTAGCAGTTCCTTTTTTTATATTTGTAGGTAAAATAATGAATGCAGGAGGAATAGCACAGAAGTTAGTGGATTTTGCTGACGCTTTAGTTGGTTTCATAACAGGTGGTTTAGGACATGTCAATGTACTAGCGAGTATGTTCTTTGGAGGAGTATCGGCTTCAGCAATCGCTGATACTGCAGCAATTGGCGGAATAATGATCCCCCAGATGGTTAGAGAAAATTATTCTCCGGAATATTCTGGTGGTATAACTGCTTCATCAGCAGTAATAGGCATAATCATACCTCCTAGCATACCTTTCATTCTATATGGTATTACTACAGGCACATCAATTAGTCAGTTGTTTGTAGGTGGAATAATTCCTGGCATTATGGTAGGGTTTGCTCTTATGACAACTAATTATATTCTATCAAAGAAAAATAGATTTGGAAAAGCTTCTGAACAAAGAAAATTTAATATTAAAAAAGTTTTAAAATCTTTTAAAATAGCTTTTTTTCCGCTTTTACTTCCATTTGTTATTGTCTTTGGAATTTTATCGGGAATTTTTACAGCAACTGAAGCTGGAGCTATAGCTTCTTTTCTGGGATTTATTTTATCTGCCTTTGTATATCGTGAAGTTGGAATAAGAGGTCTTATTGATATAATAATAGAGACAGGAGAAACTTCGGCAGTAGTTATAATTATAGCAGCCATGGCTTCCGTCACGGCTTATTTATTAACTATTTCAGGTGTGCCTCATTCTATGGCAGAGTTTATCGGAGGAAATGTCGAAACAAGAATAGCATTACTTTTAATGACAAACATTTTACTCCTTTTTACAGGAGCGATCCTGGACTTGACTCCAGCAATATTAATTTTTGCGCCAATTCTCGCTCCTGTAATGAGAGAATTCGGCATTTCAACTGTTTATTTTGGAGTTATTATGGGTATGAACTTAGGTATTGGTCTTATCACTCCTCCAGTCGGGACAGTTCTTTATGTTGCTTGTGGTGTTGCAGATGTTGAAATGGAAAAACTTGTTAAATCAACAATACCTTTCTTGTTTGTCTTGATTGCAGTATTATTAACTCTAGTTTTTTTTCCGCAGATAGTAATGTTTTTGCCTTCAATGATGCAATAGACATTAAAATTAAATAGGAGGGGAAAAAGATGAGTTTTGAAATTACGTCTCGAAAAAGAATAATTAAAGCATTAAATCACGAAGAGCCGGATGAAGTTCCTGTAGATTTTGGCGCTACAATGAATTCCAGCATCGTCAAAGAGGGATATATTAATCTCTGTGAATATTTAGATATACCTGCTGAAGATCCCAAATTTATAAATAGAATGATGAGGTCTGTTGAGGTCAAGGATCAACTTCTGGATTATTTTTCAGTTGATGTGCGCGGTGTATTCCCTGAAACCACGGCTGAAATTGAGTGGATTGAAGATGATATATACCGAGATCACTGGGGCCTGGAATGGGAGAAAAACAAATATTATTACGAACTGAGAAAAAGTCCTCTGGCGGGAAACATCTCTGAGTCCGATATTGATAGGTATGACTGGCCTGATCCTAAAAATATTGAGATAGAAGACCTCAATAAAAAGATAGATTATTTAAGAGGAGAATATGATTCTGCTTTGATTATGAGTCTTCCATCCTGTTTCATCCATACCAGTCAATATTTGCGAGGTTTTGAAGAATGGTATCTGGATTGTGCAGCCAATCCTGAGCTGTTGACTTATTTATTTGATAGAATTCTGGAAATAAATTTGGAGATCTCCCGTAAAATCTTGCAGCAGGCCGGTGACAGAGCAGATATAATCAAATTTGCAGATGATCTTGGTTCCCAGAGAGGACTGCAAATCTCCCCTGAATTTTTCAGAACCCATATAAAACCCAGATTTAAAAGATATGTGGATCAAATTCGTGAGTTTGTGGATGATCCCAAAGTATTCATCCACAGCTGCGGTTCAATAGAACCTATTCTGACGGATTTTATCGAAATAGGTATAGATATAATCAATCCAGTTCAGATCTCTGCTGAAGAAATGGCTCCGGAGAAGCTGAAAAATGAATACGGCGATCAACTCTCATTTTGGGGGGCAGTAGATACCCAAAAAGTGTTAAGAACTGAATCTCCAGCCGCTGTCAGGAAAGAGGTGGAAAGATTGGTGAAAATTTTGGGAGAAGGCGGGGGATTTGTACTTGGAGCCGTGCACAATATTCAGCCTGATGTTCCTCCGGAGAACATAGAAGCCATGTTCCTGCATGCTAAAGAGTTTAGCAAAAGCTTTTATTAAGAGTGGTCTGTGATTAATTTGTTATCAGCTGTAATTTAAATGACCAGAAGTAAAAAGCTATTTTCAAATCATAATACTAAATCATGATATGGAGGTATTTAAAATGAAAAAGAGAAAAACACTTGAAAAGATCAAAGAATGCGGTATTGTTCCAGTTATTAGAGCGGAGAGTGCCGGCCAGGCCAAAAAGATTACTGAAGCTGTAAAGGATGGGGGTATTAATGTAATTGAGATAACCATGACTGTACCCGGCGCTATCGATGTAATTGATGAGTTGACTGAAGAGTACGGCAATAACACGGATTTGGTATTTGGAGCTGGTTCTGTAATGGATGGCGAAACCACCAGAAATGCAATCTTGGCCGGGGCTGAATTTATTGTTGGTCCTGCACTTGATGAGGGTATGATAGAGGTTGCTAATAGGTATCAAAAACCTGTGGTGCCCGGGGCCATGACTCCCACTGAGGTTAAAAAAGCCATGGAAGCCGGGGCAGATATTGTCAAAATATTTCCGGCCAGCATGTTTGGCCCTAAAATTATAAAGGCCATAAAGGGTCCAATTCCACAGGCTGAACTTATTCCCACTGGAGGCGTGGATCACGATAATGTAAAAGATTGGATTAATGCTGGCAGTTTTGCGGTAGGAGCGGGAAGTGCAATAGTTAGTGGAGCTAAAGAAGATGATTACCAGAAAGTCCAGGAAGACGCTGCCAGATTTGTTGAATTAATTGAGGAAGCCAGGGCCTAAAGTGCAGGAAATTGATTGAATAGAGGAAAGAGGGGCAGCTCAATCAATCATCTTGACGATTAAAAATTAATATGATAGCATGTACTTCAGAAGTAAAAGATAAAGGTCAGCTGCTCAAAAGGATGATTTTCACTATTATTGACCGCGTTTTTATCATTGTTTCAATCTTTTTGGTGTGTTCGATCTTTTTTGTCTGGAATTTAAAAGTATGCGCGCGCCCGTAGCTCAATTGGATAGAGCATCTGACTTCGGATCAGAGGGCTGGGGGTTCGAGTCCTCCCGGGCGCGCCAATTATTCTTTTTTTATTGGTCTCTTCTCGTCTATATTTTAAGAATCATGGTGCTTTTAAATTCGGGCGTTTTTGGTTAGTTTTAGATTAATTTTGCGCTGAAATAGCATCTATAATACGTCTGATTTTTAAGTGATTTTAAGCTAATCATGCGGACTATATTTTCATCATTCCGTCTGGTTATTTACCCCTCAAAATTATTTAGAGGGGGTTTTTATATTTAATGACACCTAAAAAGAATTTGGTCAATAATGATGAACGGCAATCTATTCAGGAGGTTGTTGACAGGTTCATCAAACACTGCAAATCTAAACAGCTTTCTGATTCGACGATTGACAGTTATAAAAAAAACGCTGTCACAGATTTAAAGAATTTCTTCTTAATGAATGTGAATCTATTTCTAGCAAGATGATAAATGATATATCACCTCAGGTTATTGAAGATTACCGTCTTTAGTTATTGAATAAAGATATTTCCAGTTCTAGCGTTAATAATTATCTAAGAACTATAAGAAGATTTCTGTATTATTCTATGGAAATGGGTTATATCAAGGAGGATTTCAAAGTATCGCTGATAAAAGCGGAGAAAAAAGTAAAAGAGACTTATTCAAATGCTGAATTAGAAAGATTACTTGAAAAACCTGATGTTGAATAATGCGGTTTTGCTGAGTATAGAAACTGGGTTATAATCAATTGGCTTTTGCCTGTGTTTGGCAAATAAAAAGTACAGAGTGTGGAAACTAAAAATTACATAGCATCCCAGGTAATGTATTGATGTTGGTTTTGACTTTATGGTTGTGCGGTTGTCCGGGTTGGGAGAGGTTACCCTTCTTTAAAGAAGGGTAACCAAAAAATGTAAATTGCTTATTCTTCTTTGTTTTTCCTGGCCATAGCCTGCTGAAAGCGGTAGCTTTTTCCTGTAAAAGTAAGGATATGAGCATGGTGAACCACACGATCCAAAAGAGCTGTTGTAAGTCTTTCATCACCAAAAACTTCAT